>JAMHVA010000249.1:0-2886 GCA_035904625.1 Alphaproteobacteria bacterium
CGCGCCCCAGCCAGCGGTCATCCGGCGTAATGACGGGCTGGTTCTGCTGGATCATGGCGGGGCAACCCAGCGTCACCCCCTCGAGCGAGCCAAACGGCATCAGCAGGGCATGATTGTCGCGGAAGCCAACGACCTCGCACGGAATGACCAGATCGCGGCGCGGCTTGAGATGAACATGAGAACCAATCGACAGCCCCTGCCCGAACCCGGCGATTTCGACCAGCAACCCCAATACCTTCGTCACCCGGCCATAGACTTCATAGTCAGGCAGGATAGAGATAGCGGCTTCGGCTTGTTCAGAGAGGCGATCCATAGTTTTCAGGATAGCACATTCCGGTCGGGAAAGAACCGGGGGGCCTCAGGGTAAAGAAAACCCCCGTTCTGCGGGTCCGCGACGGGGGTTTCTTTTGTCGATTCCGACTTTATTTCACACTCGATCTACGCCGTTTGTCCGGTTACGCCGGGGCTTGCGCCATATGCTTCAGCCCCACCAGAAAACGCGTCACAAAACCGGGGCGGGCGTTGAATTTGGCATTCACAGCGTCAGCCAGATCGTTGGTCACGGTGCGAGCACCTGTGGCATCGTTCACAGCCCGCGCCAAAGCGGCCTTATCGAAATCGGCACTGGTTTCCGTACCCAGACGCTTGGTGCAAAACACCGCCGCATAAGTCTGGCCGGTTTTCGGCAGGCTATCCAGCTTGCGTTGCGCAGCAGCGACACGATCCTCAGGCGACATTTCAGAGTCAGGCTCATAACCTTCAACTGTATCCAGTCCCGGATACACGCTCAGAAACATGACATTCTTCGCTTCAACGGCTTTGCTGGTCGTACCCTTTTGATAATGAACATACGCCTCATGATCGCCCAGATCGACAGCCACGGTGTGGGCTTCCCCGACAGCATCAAAATGCGTCGATGCCACACGGTCATCAAGATCGAATGCCACAACCAGCTTGGCCTTGCCAGATCGCGCCGCCATGGTCTGGGCCTGATAGGCGCGATCTTCCGGTGTCTTGACCATATCGGGTTCATGCGTTTCCGTACCCTGCCCCAGCAGCGGGTCAGGATCGGCAAACACGAAATCATCGACGTTCACTGTTTTATCTTTGCAGTCCGGGGCGAAGAATACATGCAGTTCATGCCCTTTGACCTGAAACGGTTTATGTTCATCATGTCGCGCCGCTGCGCCAAATTTCATATCGGTAACCATGGGAATATCCCCTCTTCCTTATTCAAAATGTTCAATCCGGGTTTCTTGATTGCCGCACCTGTTATCGCAGGCGTTCCCCCGGTTTTTTGCTGGATCTTCGAAAGTCCTGATCCCGCTCCTGAAGGGTACCAGATACCCGTTAACAGGCCCTTTATCAGGGGGATCACACAAAACCGGCAATGTAAGGGGGAATAGGGGGTTTCTTGGCGCTAGGCGCCAATAAGGATAAGGGCAGAAATGATAATATTCTTGCGTTCCATGGGTCGATTAAAGCGAATTATACCCAAAAATGTCAAGAAAAAATTAATAAAAAATCAACAAAAGCGGCAACTAATTGAATTGTATAGGAAAAATTCACAGAACACATCACCCGAACTTTATACCGTTTCAGGCATTTGTCCGGGGAAACAGAAATAGCCCCTTTATGGAGAACCGATCATGAAACGCGCCTTTTATACATTGCTGATGGCATCCGCCCTGACCTTCCCCGCCCTTCACGCCCATGCGCAGGGTCTGGGCATCGGTGTTGGCACAAACACCGGCGTATCCGTTGGCAACACCGCCGACAGCAACAGCCAGACAAAGGCGAATACCAATGTCGGCACGAATATCAACACCCATATCGGCCGTAACGCAGCGGGCGGGAACATCGGCATCAATGCTGATACAAACACAAAGATACGTGCAAACGCCCAGAATGCGATCAAGAAGAACAGTGTCGATGGCACATCTGCAACAACGGCTTATTTCGCCCATGACGATCTGAACAGCCAGACCGTTACGGCCCTGCAGGAATCGCTGAATGCGCATGGCTACCGCGT
This sequence comes from Alphaproteobacteria bacterium, assembly GCA_035904625.1. GTDB lineage: Bacteria > Pseudomonadota > Alphaproteobacteria > Micavibrionales > Micavibrionaceae > Micavibrio_C. The sequence continues at coordinate 2,033 of JAMHVA010000249.1, forward strand.
CAACAGCATCAACGGCAAGCTGGATAATTCGACGCTGACACAGCTGCAGCGCTTCGAGTCTGACCAGGGCCTGAGCGCATCAGCAGAAAGCCGCCTGAACACGCGGACGATGCAGCAACTGGGTGTTGGTCTGCAGGATATGAACCCTGCTGCCGGTGGCACGATATCCAGCCGGACTGACTCTCGTGTCCGCGCTCAGGGGAATGCAGGCGCTGGCTTCAATGAATAGCCCCTGACGATTTTACCCCCTCAAAAAAATGCACAGAAAGCGGGATGGCGAAAGCTGTCCCGTTTCTTGCTTTTTGCTGGAAATAACACGATCTCAATCCACATTAATTTTCGTAACAAAGGGCTCCAGAGACGCAATCAGTGAAATTATTGAAAACACTGCATCTTTTTGAAAAGATTTGTCGACTCGTTCAGTATTTGTTAAGATTAATATTAATAAAGTTTAATTAAGAAGACCACCAGAGAACACAGGGACACCCCTCTTAAACCACCACGGAACAACACCCACCTCAGCGAGGATACAATCATGCGGGTTTTGCTAGTTGAAGACGATACATCCACCGCGAAAAGTATCGAACTAATGCTGAAGTCTGAAGGCTACATCGTCGACATCACCGATCTGGGTGAAGACGGCCTCGAGATCGGCAAGATTTACGATTACGACATTATCATTCTCGACCTGATGCTGCCGGACATGGACGGATACGAAGTCCTGAAACGCCTGCGCGCATCCAAGGTCGAAACACCGATCCTGATCCTTTCGGGCCTGTCCGAGATGGACAACAAGATCAAGGGTCTGGGCTTTGGCGCCGACGATTACCTGACCAAGCCGTTCGACAAGCGTG
>JAMHVA010000250.1:0-4474 GCA_035904625.1 Alphaproteobacteria bacterium
CATCAAGGTTGCCGTCAACCATGTTGAGCAATGTCAGGAAAGTTCCAGCAATCCGTGCGTCGTAAGCATGGGGGTGTTGCTCGCGGCGATAGGCCCGCAAGCGCGGCTGGCTTGAATCCGGCGTCAGGAAAAAGACGAAAGGCATGTTGATAGGGTCAATCAGGTATGTCTTTGTCTGTTGAGCGCCTAATCTTCCGAATAACTCAGGCCTGTCCTGTGCCGCCCTGCGTATGACCCGGCTCAATATCGGCTGGAGCAGGTTCAGGGGTAGCGGCCCCAAAAAACGCCGGGGTAGATTTTGAAGAGAGAAATGTGGCCCAGTGGCCATTTCGTGATACGCCATGATGCGTAAGGCTTACTACTCTAACGCATCATTACATTTGACTTAAGTCAACTTGATTGCCGTCAATTGAGGTGCGGCCTCAATATCGCATAATGAAAAGATGTTATTATCCGTATTGTTTTTGGCGATAGCCGCTTTGTATGCAACCGTGGGATTCGGCGGAGGATCAACCTATACCGCTTTGCTGGCGTTAGCCGAAACCGATTACCGTATACTGCCGGTTTTATCTCTAGTTTGTAATATTATAGTTGTCGGTGGAGGTGTGTACAGATTTTCCCGCGCTCATCATTTTGATTTACGTCAGGCTTTGCCGTGGACGGTCGTCTCTGTGCCGATGGCGTGGCTGGGGGGCTCTCTTCACATATCGGAGAAGATTTTTGTAGGGGTATTGGGGTTGTGTCTTCTTGTGGCAGGGTTTTTGATGTTTATGCAAAAACAAGAGCGGCTATATGATGACGTGAAAAAAACGACCTTCTACAGTCTTCTCATGCCGATTACGGCGGGAGGAGGGCTTGGTTTTATCTCCGGAGTTACTGGAATTGGTGGCGGCATATTTCTTGCGCCTATCTTATATCTGTCGCGCTGGGGATCTCCGCGCATGATTTCCGGCACATGCAGCTTTTTCATCCTCGTCAACTCTCTGGCGGGACTGACGGGACAGCTTATGAAACAGGAAAGTTCTCAGGATATATATGAACAGTTACTTTCTTACTGGATGTTGTTCCCCGCTGTCTTTATCGGGGGGCAATTAGGCTCTTACATCGGGGCCATGCGAATTGATCAAGATTCTATCCGTATTATGACGGCGTTGCTTATGCTATATGTCGCAATCAGACTGCTGTGGCAGTGGTGGGGTATGAGTTAAGGGGGAGAGATGATTTCCTATAATGAGGCGTTACGGATCATCCTGCAACAAGGTGATGAGTATAATCTGGGCCATGAAAGAATAGAGGTTTCCGATATCGCCGGGCGTATTGCCGCGATGGATGTTAGGGCGGCTGTCGATAACCAGCCGTTCGACAATTCCGCCATGGATGGATTTGCGGTAAAGGTCACGGCTTTACAAGGCTCATCGGCAGATCATCCCGTGGCGCTGGCTGTGGAGGAGCATATCGCGGCGGGAGAATTGAAGCGCTTTAGTGCTCCTGCTGACGGGAAATGTCATGAAATTATGACGGGCGCACCGGTGCCGCCGGGCTGTGATGCGGTTGTGCCGGTTGAGAAGACTACGCGCGATCAAGCCGGGCGTATTTTATTTCATGGCGTACCTGCCGTCGGCGAGAATATTCGTTATGCGGGATCCGATTTTAAAAAAGGCGATCTCATCGTCAGTAACGGCGATATTTTATCTGTGGGACATATTCTGGCGCTTGCCACGCTGGGGATTGGTCATGTTGATGTTGTGCGCCGCGCGCGCGTGGGCCTCATATCGACCGGGCAGGAAATCATTGACTCTTTTGAAACGCCGCTGCAATACGGTCAGATTTACAACTCAACGAAGCCATATCTGAAAGGCGTGATCAAGGTGGCGGGAATGGAACTGGTATCCTGCGACTCTGTGCAGGACGACCGGGATCACCTGAAAAAAACATTGGCGCTGATGATTGACCGGGGAGTGGATATTATCCTGTCGACCGGGGCGGTATCAGCGGGAACCCACGATTTTGTGCCATCGGTTCTGGAAGATATGGGGGCAAAAATATTCTTCCACAAGGTTGCAATCCGCCCGGGCAAGCCGGTGTTATTCGCCCAGTTCCCTGGGGGCGGTCCTTTTTATTGTGGTCTCCCGGGAAATCCCGCGGCCTCTGCGGCGGGGATGCAGTTTTTCGTGAGGCCCCTCGTTCGTGCGATGCAAGACCTGCCGGCGGTTGCGCCGTTATACGCTATGATGAAAGGTCTCTATCGTAAGGGAGATTTGCCGCTGCGGTTCTTCATGCAGGGACGGCAATCGATTGATGCTCAGGGAAAATGCCTGATCGAGATACCGCAGAAGCAGCAATCTTTCATGGTAAGCCCGTTTGCTGAATCAAATGTCTGGGCGGTTATCCCGGAGGATGTCAGTGTGCTGAAGGATGGAGATCTGGTGGCTTATTATCAGTGACAGCCAGCGCTGGACCTATTGCATAGCGGACAGCCGTCCGTGTTAAATTTAGTGCATATATGCGCTGTGTCCTGATCGCAGAAATGGCACAGGGCGTAAGCATCGCGCAGTGTTAATCTGTCCTGATCTACATCGATTCCCATTTTTTTTATCTGATTCAATGCTCGTGAGAATGTTTCCGGCGTCATGCCCAGATGATTGGCGATCATGGATTTCTTGAAGGACAGAGAGATATCCATTGAATCTACTCCTTGCTCCAGATGTTGTCTCAGAAAATAATAGCCTAAACGCTCTACCGGACTTTTTGTGACGATACTGTCAATCTGTTGAATGGCATTTTTATAATGTCTGGTGATAATCTTGAGAAGATTACAGGCGAATTGCGAGTCATGGAGTGCATGGCGGCGCACGGCTTCGGCGGGTATCATCAGGAAGCGGCTGTCTTCCAGCGTAACCACTCCGATGGGTGATTTTCCGCCCATGAATATGACGGCATCCATGAAGGTTTCGCCTGAACCGAGCATCCGGATGGTGGCTTCCTCGCCTTCGGTGCTATAACGCACCGTCTTGATCCTGCCACTGATAATGTAATAGAGGTGTGCGGGCGTATCCCCCTGCTGTACCAGTTCTTTACTAGATGTGTATTCCTGCATGATGGAATTTGACAGCAATGCCTGAATACTGTTGATGGTCATGCCTGTGAACAGGGAGATACCTTCATCAGGATTTCGGCTGGATTCCCGGAGATTTCTGCGTTGTGCCAGACCTTCGATAAAAAGCTCTACGGCTTTATCAGGCATAATTTACCTCAACTTGATTCAGATCAATTGTCGAATATTTGTGCCGTGCGAAAAATAATGAGAGGCTTTATTCAACCGAGAATTACGCATTCGGCCTTACTATATAAGGAAATACAGAAATGACAACGATTTCAGGGTATAACGTTTCCAAAAACGATCAAATGCGTGCGTTGAGCCTGAATACGGTTGCATTTACTGTATGTTTCGCCGTCTGGACGATTTTTTCGATTATCGGCGTACAAATCAAAGCCGATATGGGGTTGAGCGATACGCAGTTCAGCCTTCTGATCGGCACGCCGATCCTGACAGGGTCGCTTATTCGCCTGTTTCTGGGGATCTGGGCCGATCAGTATGGCGGCAGGCCGATATTCCTTATGGTAATGCTTTCGTCGGCAGCATTCACATGGTGCCTGACCTATGCCGATACTTACATCATGCTGCTGCTGACCGCATTGGGGGTAGGGATTGCCGGGGGGAGTTTTGTTGTTGGCATTTCTTATCTGTCCAAATGGTACAGCAAGGAAAGGCAGGGAACGGCACTCGGCGTTTATGGCATGGGTAATATCGGCGCGGCAGCAACGAAATTTATCGCGCCTTTCGTCATGGTGGCGTATGGCTGGCATGCCGTGGCGCAGATATGGGCAGTGGCCTTGTTTGCGATCGCTGTGATTTACTGGTTCCTGTCGAAAGATGAGCCCGATCTGGTCGAGAGACGAAAAGCCGGTACCAAACCGAAATCAACAGCGATGGCGCTGGCACCTCTCAAAAAATTGCAGGTCTGGCGCTTTTCCCTCTATTACTTTTTTGTCTTCGGCGCTTTCGTCGCGTTGGCGTTGTGGCTGCCGCGTTATTATGTCGGCGCTTACGGTATGGATATCAAGCAGGCCGGCATGCTGGCGGCGGCGTTCTCCGTCGCGGGCTCACTGTTCCGTGCTGTCGGTGGTTATTTGTCCGATACATATGGCGCGCGCCGTGTCATGTACTGGACATTCTCCGCCTGTGTTCTGTGCTGCTTCATTCTTAGCTACCCTGCGACCGATTACGTCGTGCACGGCATCCGCGGCGATATTGCCTTCAGCTTCGGTCTTGGCTTCATTCCGTTCACGGTCATCATCTTCATCCTTGGGTTTTTCATGTCGATGGGCAAGGCCGCTATCTATAAGCACATACCTGTTTATTATCCCGACAATGTGGGATCGGTAGCCGGAATTGTCGGACTGATCGGCGGTC
>JAMHVA010000251.1:0-3943 GCA_035904625.1 Alphaproteobacteria bacterium
TATATATCCATGTTTTTCCATGCGGGAAACGTGGTCCATTCCTGTGCTGCGCCGGACATCCTGTGTTTCGGCGTCGCCCCACATATGATGCAAAGGACGCCGTTAGATCAGCCCATGACGCTGTTTCTCTCGACATACGCCAACAAGGTGGATCGCAAGGGTCGCGTATCCGTCCCGGCGCCGTTTCGTGCGGCGCTGGCGGGGCAGGCGTATCCCGGCGTTGTCCTGTTCCGCTCCAGTACGCAATCATGCCTTGAGGGTTTTGCATTCTCGACGATGGAGGAACTGGGCCGTCGGCTCGATCATTTCGATCTGTTTTCATCAGCGCAGGATGATCTGGCGACCGCCATCTTCGGCGAGGCGATGCAACTGCCGTTCGATGCGGAAGGCCGCATCGTGATTCCTGAAAACCTGATCGCTCATGCCGCGATTGATGAGCAGGCTGTGTTTGTCGGGCTGGGGCGTAAATTCCAGATCTGGAATCTGGCCGCGTTTGAAAAACGCCGCGAGGAAGCCCGCGCGCAGGTGCGCGACAAAAACCTGACTCTTCCCCGTCTGGCGGAGGATGCGGCATGATGGCAGCACGCATCGAAGCACAGGACAAACCGCATATTTCCGTGATGCTGAACGAGGTTCTGGCAACGCTGAAGCCTGATGATGGCGAAACCTATGCTGACGGCACATTCGGTGCCGGGGGCTACAGCAAAGCTATTCTTGATACGGCGGATTGCCGCGTCATCGGCATCGACCGTGATAAATCGGCCCTGTGGCTGGGTGAGGATCTCAAGAAAGTTTACAAGGATCGCTTGATCCTGAAACATGGCCGCTTCAGCGAGGTTGCCGATCTTGTCGCCGATGCCGGTTATCCGCAGATCGATGGCTTCGTGCTGGATCTGGGCGTGTCCTCGATGCAGCTCGATCAGGCGGAGCGCGGATTTTCCTTCCGTTTCGATGGCCCGCTCGATATGCGGATGAATCAGGATGATGGCGAGGAATCGGCTGCCGATATCGTCAATACATGGGATGAAACCGATCTCGCCAATATCATCTGGAAGTACGGTGAAGAACGTCATTCGCGCCGCATCGCCCGCCGCATCGTTGAAAAGCGGAAAGAGAAACAGATTACCCGCACGGGCGAACTGGCGGATATCGTGCGTGCATCCGTGCCGCGCAGTCATGGTGATAAAATCGATCCGTCCACGCGCACGTTCCAGGCGTTGCGCATCGTCGTCAATGCCGAAATGGACGAACTGGAAAACGCGCTTCATGCGGCGGCAACCGTGTTGAAGCCGGGTGGCCGTCTGGTGGTCGTCTCGTTCCATTCGCTCGAAGACCGTATTGTCAAAAACTTCATGCACGAACAGGCTGGCCTGACCGCCCGTTCGTCGCGTCACCTGCCGGATCTTCCGTCCCGGAACGACTCCGCTCCCGCCTTCACACTTCCCTCCCGCAAGGCGATTTTCCCGACTGACGAAGAATCATCAACCAATCCGCGCGCGCGCTCGGCACGTTTGCGCGTGGCCGTCCGCACCGATGCGCCGATGGGGGGCAAGGCATGAAATTTCTCCGCCTTTCGACGATTGCCGCATTGGCTCTGACGATGGCGTCCGGCGCTGTGCTGTTCAGCACCGCGCAAAAGGTGCAGCAGGCAGAATCGCGCGTGGCGCGCCTCAAATCATCCGTATCACAGGAAGAGCAAACCATCCGGGTTCTCCGCGCTGAATGGGATTACCTCAATCGTCCGGACCGCCTCGAAGCGCTTGTGAAGAACAATCTGGAACTGGTCCCGGCCAGCCCGGAATCTGTACGTGATGATTCCTCGCATCTCCCCTCCGTACGCATGCCGGTCATACCGGCACGCAAGCCCGGCTTTGCCGGCACAAATTCCATTCCGGCTGTGTACACCGCTCCGGAACCGGCTTCGTCCATGCCTTCAGAACCTGCTGCTCCCGTCGTGGAATCGGCACCCGCCCTGCAACGTCCTGTTGCGCCCCTGTCTCCCAAAGACGATTTCCCCCGAAATGATTTCCAGTCACTGATGAATGATCTTGCGCCCGCAGGCGGGGAGGGAACTCCATGAGTTTCACCAACCGCTTTAAAAAGCTGCGCCTGCGTATTGATGGATCGAAACGCTCCGCGCTGGATACGGCGCATAGCCGCGTCGTGCTGATCAGTGCCGGTTTCATCTTTCTGTATGTCATTGTTGCAGGCCGTGTGATGGATCTGACCCTGATTCAGGGTGAACTGCCGCGCATGGCGGGTGTGGCGATTGAGCGTGCGGCAGAGCCGGAAGCGCAGAAGGCGATCATGCGTGCCGATATCGTTGATCGGAATGGTGTCCTGCTTGCGACGTCTTTGGAAACGGCATCTCTCCACGCTGATCCGGCCTTGGTGAAAGATCCGGTGCGGGCGGCTGAGTTGCTGACCAAAGCCGTCCCCGGCCTTGTCTATGGCGAGGTGCTGGAAAAACTGCAGAAGAAAACACGTTTTATCTGGCTCAAGCGCAACCTGACCCCGGAAGAGCAGCAGAAAATTCTGGAACTGGGGGAGCCGGGCCTGCAATTCCAGACCGAATACACGCGCATCTATCCGCAAGGCGAACTTTCGGCGCACATGGTTGGCTATACCGATGTCGATGGCCATGGCCTTGCCGGTGTTGAACGAAGTTTCAATGACTTGCTGGTGCAGGGCGGCAAGCCGCTGGCGCTGACGCTCGATATCCGCCTGCAACATATCCTGCGCCGTGAAACCCGCCAGGCGATCAACGATTTCACCGCGCGTGGTGGCGCAGGGATTATCATGGATGTCGAGACAGGCGAGATTCTGGCCGCTACATCGTTGCCCGATTTCGATCCGCAAAATCCGTCGTCCGCCTCGAAAGAGGAGATGTTCAACAATATCACGCTGGGTGTGTATGAACCCGGGTCGACGATGAAAATTTTTTCGACCGCAGCTTTTCTGGATACCCGTAATCCCGGGCTGGGGATGACGTTCGATACATCGAAGCCGCTGAAAGTCGGGCGGCATACGATTCATGACTATCACCCGGAAAACCGTCCGCTGACGATCCCGGAAGTGTTCATGCATTCATCGAATATCGGATCGGCCCTGATGGGGCAGATGGTCGGCACAGAAGGGCTGAAAAGCTTTTACAAAGATATGGGGTTCTTTGATCCGGTCGCGATCGAAATCTCTGAAAAAGGCCGTCCTCTGGTGCCGAACCCGTGGCGCGAGATTACCACGCTGACCGCTTCGTTCGGTCATGGCATTTCCGTCTCTCCGTTGCATATCGTCGCGGCGTCATCCAGCATCGTGCGTGGCGGCACGGTGGTGAAGCCGACCCTGATCCTCGATCAGGCCCGCGCCGAAAAAACTAAAAAAGCCGCAAACGGCACGGAAATCAGCATCGTTTCGCCACAAACCGCACACAGAATGCGCCAGCTTATGCGCTTGGTCGTGACGGATGGCACCGCCCGCAAGGCCGATGTGCCGGGTTACAACGTGGGCGGCAAAACGGGGACAGCAGAAAAAATTGTGAATGGTCGTTATGATCATAAGAAAAAAATTTCATCCTTCCTCGGGTTCTTCCCGATGGAAAAACCGCGTTATGCCGTCTTCATCATGGTGGATGAACCGCATCCCAACAAATCATCCTATGGTTATGCCACAGGCGGATGGGTGGCAGCCCCGGCGGTTGGTAACGTCATCGGCGCGATGGCACCGTTACTCGGCATGAAGCCGCATACGCTCGCGGAAGAAGATGATTTGTCATTTTCGCTCAAGCCCTATCTCCACGACCCGAAAAAGGAAGGGGGGCATCTTGCGACTGTCACAACTGAATAGCGCATATCACGCCACGCCCGACCCGGATATCGGGGGAATGACGCAGGATAGCCGTCAGGTGGAAGAGGGCTGGTTGTTTGCCGCTGTGCCGGGAACGAAG
>JAMHVA010000252.1:0-5991 GCA_035904625.1 Alphaproteobacteria bacterium
GTGGTTCTTTGAATGCCATTTCGAGGGCGATCCGGTGATGCCGGGTTGCCTTGGTCTGGATTCTCTGTGGCAATTGCTCGGGTTTTATCTGGGCTGGACGGGTGCGCCGGGTTCCGGTCGCGCGCTGGGTCTGGGTGAACTGAAATTTACGGGTCAGGTTCTGCCTGAAACCAAACTGGTTCAGTACAACATCGACATCAAGCGTGTGATCAACCGCAAACTGGTGCTGGGTGTTGCCGATGGTCAGGTGATTGCTGACGGCAAAGTTATCTACGAAGCGACCGATCTGAAAGTCGGGCTGTTCGATAACCCGCGCTCGCTCTAGTTTATTTCATTCATCGAAAGGATTTTATCCTATGCCGATTCAACCAAACGCACGTCGTGTCGTTGTCACCGGGCTGGGCATTGTGTCCTGCATTGGTAATGACGCTGATGAGGTGATGGCTTCCCTGAAGGCGGGCAAGTCCGGCATCACGTTCTCCGAGGAATACGCCGCCAAGGGCTTTCGTTCGCAGGTCTATGGCAAGCCGAATATCAACCTGCAGGAAAAAATTGACCGCCGCCTGTTCCGTTTCATGGGCGAGGCTGCGGCCTATACCCACCTGTCGATGGAACAAGCTGTCGCTGACGCGGGCCTGACGCCCGAGCAAATCAGCAATGTCCGCACGGGCGCGATTGTCGGTTCTGGCGGTCCTTCGACCCATTATCAGGTGGAAGCCGCCAAAACAGTTGAAACGACGGGCAGCCCGAAAAAGATCGGCCCGTTTGCCGTGCCCAAATGCATGTCATCCACGACATCGGCAACGCTCTGCACGAATTTTAAGATCAAGGGCGTGAACTATTCGATTTCGTCCGCATGTTCCACGTCAGCGCATTGCATCGGCAATGCCGCTGAAATGATTGCGTGGGGTAAGCAGGATATTATGTTTGCCGGTGGTGGCGAAGATCTCGACTGGTCGTTGTCCTGTCTGTTTGATGCCATGGGCGCGATGTCCTCCAAATATAATGACACCCCGGACAAGGCATCACGTGCCTATGATGCCAACCGTGACGGTTTTGTCATCGCTGGTGGCGGCGGCATTCTCGTTCTCGAAGAACTGGAACACGCCAAGGCACGCGGCGCGAAAATATATGCTGAACTGGTTGGCTATGGCGCAACGTCTGATGGTGAAGACATGGTCGCGCCGAACGGCGAGGGCGCTGTCCGCTGCATGCAACAGGCGCTGGCCACTGTGACGACGCCTGTGACCTATATCAATACGCACGGCACATCGACACCTGTGGGCGATACCAAGGAAATTGGCGCCATACGCGAAGTCTTCGCTGGTAAGGATATTCCACATATCAGCTCGACCAAATCCATGACGGGCCATTGCCTCGGCGGTGCGGGCGTGATGGAGGCGATTTACTGTCTGCTTATGATGAAGGGTGGTTTTGTGACCCCCAGCATCAACATCGAGACCATCGATCCGGATATGGCCGATATGCCGATTGCGCGCGAACGCATCGATAATGTCGAACACCAGACAATTCTTTCCAACAGCTTTGGCTTCGGCGGTACGAACTGCACATTGGCCTTCGCACGTTATCAGGGGTAATCCAACGTGACAGACACGATCCAAGTTAATCAAAACGGCCTGATGGCGGGTAAGCGCGGGCTGGTTATGGGGGTGGCCAATGATCACTCCATCGCTTGGGGGATTGCCCGGGCGTTGCGCGAGCAGGGGGCGGAACTGGCCTTTACCTATCAGGGCGATGCCCTGAAAAAGCGTGTTGAACCGCTGGCAAAGGAAGCCGGGTCCGACTTCATTCTCGACTGCGATGTTGTAAACGAGGCGCAGGTAGACGAAGTCTTCAAGGCGATCGGAGCAAAATGGGGAAAAATAGATTTTCTCGTCCATGCTGTTGCCTATTCTAACAAGGAAGAGCTGAAGGGCCGTTACGTTGATACGACGCTCGAGAACTTCCTGAACACGATGCACATATCCTGCTATTCCTTCACATCGGTCATGCGCCGTGCCGCGCCACTGATGAAGGATGGCGGTTCAGCAATCACGCTCAGCTATTACGGCGCTGAGAAAGTCATGCCGAATTATAACGTCATGGGCGTGGCCAAGGCTGCGCTAGAAGCATCAACCCGCTATCTGGCCGCCGATCTCGGACCGCAAAATATTCGGGTGAATGCCGTATCTGCCGGCCCGATGCGTACACTCGCCGGTTCTGCGATTGGCAGTGCCCGTGTGACGTACAAATACAATCTTCTGACCGCGCCGCTGCGCCGCGCTGTTGAGCTGGAAGAGCTGGGCGGTACAGCCGTCTATCTTCTCTCGAAGCTCGGCGGTGCCGTAACAGGCGAAACACACTATGTTGATTGCGGATTTAACGCGCTTGGCATGCCGCAGAACCTGAATGAGGTTTTGAGCGCTATGGGTGGGAACGGCAAAGATTAGTTCTGAGACAGTTTAACGGCTCTGGCAGCTTCACGCTTCTGTACCGCTTGTTTCAAACCGTCCTGCTGCCCCTGAGCAAATTGTTTTTCAAAATTTGCAACAAACTCCCCCAGTTTTTGGGCTGGATTACATTGAACATCTGCCTGTATGCATGTGGCTGTCCCATTCATTGCGGCAGATCTAGCCCTTTCAAAATCGCCATATGCCGCCCCAGCGATATCCGGATGTGCGGCAGTGATGGCCGCTGAAGCAATAATCCCTACTGCTATGAAACTACCGGTGCGGGGAGATCTATGCTGAATATCTTCGATGCCTCTTGTCAAAGCGGGAACGACTCGTGTCAGGCTGTCCTTCCATTGGCCAGTCAGGCTGCCGGAGGGCTTATCATCAGGGGTTACAAACCCCATTGTTGTTCCCTGATAACCACTGTCTTTTGGTGCCATCGCTGCCTCATCTTTTTAATATGTAAAATTATATTATAAGGGCGGGGCGTTCGTCAAATAGTGTCTAAGGCATTGGTTTTTTTATCTTACTAAGCACCCATCCTGACAAATACCAGATCGCCAGTGTGGTAATAATCGCAATATAGCCATCAACGGCGTAATGCCACCCCAGATGGACTGAGCCGATCAGGATCAGGAAGAAGAAAGCCTTGAACATCCATTCGTATTTTGTCTTTATATCGCGTGCCAGCAGCCAGAAAAGCAGGGCGCTTGTGACGTGAATGCTGGGCATGGCCGAGATGCCGCCCCCCATCATCGATTCACCTTTGGCGGCGGCATTCCAGATCGTGTCTTGTGTTCTGACGGCAAAGATCCTGTAATCTTCATTCGCATGCCGTAGGTAGTCCATCAGTTCGTTGTAATATCCCGATCCTGTCAGGCGTTCAAGAAAGCAAGGGCCGACAGAAGACATCATAATCGCCAGCAATGTCCCATTGATGATCCAGCTGAAAAAGAACGCATAGAAGAATTGCATCCGTGCTTGCGGGTTCGCTAACGTAAAAAGCTGCCAGTAAAGCGCGGCGAACAGAAAAACAAGCCAGGCATTATAATTCACATTGATAATGAAGGTTATCAGCGGGAATCCGAGCACAGGCTGCAAGATGCGCCATGGATCGATCCCGAAATGAATCAGGCGGTCAAGAGCGGCAAATTCCTCATCCCACGCAAAGGGCATAATGCCGGGGATCATTTGTTTCATGCTGGTAAAGGCAGAGAAGAAGAAAAGAAAGCCGATGAATATGGGGATAGCCCGCGCAATGCGGTCCACATTCAATGGCCCGCGCTTCAGGTGTTCACCGATCATTTTGAATAACTGCCGGGGTCTGATAATCACCATGATATAAAACAGCTTCAGAACCATATAACAGACAAGCGCGAACCCCAGCAGGAATGTCATGCTGACGCAGCGGTCCATATACATCAGCGGATGAAATCTGTCGCCCTCGCCGGATTGTATGGCGACAAACCAGCAGGCACCCACATATAGGGCGACCAGCAGCAGAAAGATGCATTCTTCACGGCGGAAGGCGAAACGGGACAGAAACGAAAGCAAGATGGGGTTTCCTTAAGAACAGACTTTGATTCTAGGCAAAAAAAAGAACCGTGGCAACATGTGCCACGGCTCCGATCAATATATAGCGATAAACTATTTTTTCAGCAGATCTCTGATCTCCTCCAGCAGCACTTCCTGGCGCGGCGGCGGCGGGGCATCGGCGGCACCCGTATCCTGCTTGCGCTTCAGTTTGTTCATGACCTTGATAATGACGAACATCGCCCAGGCAACAATGATGAAGTTGACCAGCGTCTGGATAAAAAGACCGTAATTGATGGTCACGGCTTCAACGCCTTCCGAGGCCTCGATCATCGTCCATTTCAGTTTGCTGAAATCGACGCGCCCCATGATGAAGCCGATCGGCGGCATGATAACGTCTTTGACCAGCGAGCTGGTGATGGCACCGAAGGCAGTACCTATGACGATACCGACTGCCAGATCGATAACATTCCCGCGCATCGCGAATTCGCGAAACTCATTGACCATTTTAAGCATGACTCAGATCCTGCAATTAATTGAAACAAGACAGGAATTATACCGTCTTGCAGCGTGGCAAGGCGCGTGTTTTTCCGGATTAGAAGAGGTTTTACAGAGTTTTTTGATTAATAATATAGAAATTCAGGCGGGAGCCAGCGGCTACATCGGCGGCATCTGGTAGGTTTGGACCGCCGCAACTCTTTGCTGCTGTGCCGGTGCTGCGGCTTCGGGGCCCTTCATCTCCTGTGCAGCGTTGCCAGCAACACCGGCGGCACTGATGGCAAAGGCAGGTTGTAACTGGACGGTTGTTGCAATACCGCTGCCAGCGGCACTACCGAGAGATCGTACGCCTGTAACATCTGTTACGGAGTTACTGTAGCTGTATGCATTTTTGGTGGAATTGATAACGTCTTTGGTCGTTGTAACAGTCGCACTTGTTGCCCTTACGGTATTTGCTGCGGCTACAGTGGCTGCAACAGGTACTGCAACCTGTCCCACAAGGTCACCCGTGGCATGAAGAACGCGGTCTACCCTGTCGACCGCTTTCGGTGGCTCATAACCGATGGCATTGTTGTAGCTGTTATATGCGGAGGTCAGGTTGCCCTTGATCCATTTGCTGCCGCCGACCGGGTTATCAGACATCGGCAGGCCTGCGGCTTTCATGCCTGAATTGATGGCGTCGACTGCGACGCCCACACCAGACGCCATCTTGATAACGCCTTGATAGACACCATCAGTGGTGACACCCATTCTGTGCAGAAAACCTGGAGACTCTTTAGTATTATCGGCCATGATGCCCGAAATTACTCCCCGCAACCCTCGTATCTATTAGACATGAAAAAGATTAAAGCGGGTTTAAAAGTCAAAAACCCTTAACGATTTGTTAAGGGTTTTGGTCGAGGGCTAAAGTAGAAAACGGGCTAGTGAACGGTCAGAATGGCATCGCGCAGGACATCGGGCACGTCTGTGAAAACGCCATCCACGCCCCAGCTTTGCAGTACGCGGAAACGCTGCGCATCGTTGATCGTGTAGGCGAAGATCGGCTTGCCGAAATCAATCACCTCTTCCACCTGTTCGCGGGTGACGGTATTGCCATTGATATTGATGGCGGATGCTTCCAGATATTCAGCAAGCTCCTGCCAATTCTCGGGCCATTCATTATCCAGCAGAAAACCACGCGCCCATTCCGGTGCCATTTCCTTGGCGGTCTCCAGGCTTGTATGCTGAAAACTTGAAATCAGCAGCTTGTCATGATCGTCCCAGTATTTTGACAGGATATCGAGCGCGGCCTCCGTCGTGACGATTTCACGGCCGGGGCAGGGCTTAATTTCCAGGTTCAGGCCCAGATCCAGTTCGATGATCAGCTCCAGTGCCTCTTCCAGCGTGGGAATCTTGATACCGGCAAAGCTGTCGGCAAACCAGCTGCCGGCTTCAAGCTGACGAATCTCTTCATAGGTGCGATCCATCACAAGACCGGAACCATTCGTGGTGCGATCCAGCTCCTCAT
>JAMHVA010000253.1:0-3219 GCA_035904625.1 Alphaproteobacteria bacterium
CACAAATGTTTTTGAGGATTTGGACTTAAAGAAGTGATTTTCTTTAGCGAAAAAAAATTAGCCCGCAAATTGCACGAAGGGCAAGTCACAGAAAAAGAGCAGATGATTTATCTTCTGCTTTCTAATCTTTTTGTAGCTTTTGCTTCAACGAGCGTACTCAATCACTTTCTTTACTATGAAACCCCACTGACGATGTACGACTACGTCATCGATTTATTGATTCTATTGGTAACAATTGCATTAGTTCTGATCACCGCATATCTGAATAATAAAGGCGATAACAAGGAACTCATTTTTCGTTTTGTATGTCTTGGCGTACCTATCGGAATCAAAGCAGTTTTTATTGTATTCTTTGCCGGTTTTTTTATCGGTTTGATAGAAGAATTAATTGACGGCGGCTCGCCAGAAAAGGCAGATAATTCTGCCAACGCAAGCGGGTTAATTATGTTTGCCCTAGTATATATGTACGTGACATGGCGCTATAAAGTTGCTTTCCAAATCGCATCCGGAAGGGTTGAGCTGAAATAATGTTTGAATCTCTCGGACAAAAACTCGGCAAGGTATTCACGGGGCTGCGCGGTAAAGGCGCCCTGAAGGAAGACGACGTCAACGACGCGATGCGCGAAATCCGCGTCGCACTGCTGGAAGCAGATGTCGCCCTGCCCGTCGTCAAGACATTCATCGAAACCGTCAAAGAACGCGCTATCGGGCAGGAAGTCATCGCTTCCGTCACGCCCGCGCAGCAGGTCGTCAAAATCGTTCACGACGCCCTTGTTGAGATGCTGGGCAGTGAAACATCTGATCTGAAATTCACCACACCACCTTCGATCTACCTGATGGTGGGTCTGCAAGGTTCCGGTAAAACTACCAGCACCGCGAAAATCGCGCGCATGCTGTCCGAGAAACAACGTCAGAAAGTTCTGATGGCGTCCCTCGACGTTTACCGCCCTGCTGCGCAGGAACAACTGCGTCAGTTAGGTGAGCAAACAGGTATCGCCACACTGCCGATCGTGGCGGGTGAAAAACCGGAAGCCATTACCAAGCGCGCGCTGGAAGCCGGTCGCCTTGAAGGTTTCGACGTTGTTATCCTCGACACCGCCGGTCGTCTGGCGATTGATGAAGAGATGATGGCCGAAGTGGCGCTGGTGCGTGATCTGGCCAAGCCGGTTGAGACATTGCTGGTTGCCGATGCGATGACCGGCCAGGATGCCGTCAATGTTGCCAAGGCATTTGAAGACCGTGTTGGCCTGAGCGGTATTATCCTGACCCGTGTTGACGGCGACGCCCGTGGCGGTGCCGCCCTGTCGATGAAGTCGGTCACCGGCAAGCCGGTCAAATTCCTCGGCACCGGTGAAAAATCCGACGCGCTGGAGCCGTTCCACCCGGATCGTATTGCCGGTCGCATTCTCGGCATGGGTGATGTTGTCTCCCTCGTTGAGAAAGCGATTGAGACCGTCGATCAGGAAGCCGCCGAAGACATGGCGCGCAAATTCCAGAAAGGTCAGTTCGACTTCAACGATCTGCTGACCCAGATGACCCAGATGAAGAAGATGGGCGGCGTCAACAGCCTCGTTAAAATGCTGCCCGGTCTGGGCGACATGGCGGCCAAGCTGGAAGAAGCCAATCTGGACGATAGCGTGATCAAGCGTCAGGAAGCCATCATCCTGTCGATGACGAAGGAAGAGCGCAGCAAGCCCGATATTCTGAATGCATCGCGCAAGCGCCGCATCGCCGAAGGCTCCGGCACCACCGTGCAGGACATCAACAAACTGTATAAACAACTGCAACAGATGCAGACCATGATGAAGCGCATGAAAAAGCTCGGCATGGGTCGTATGGCTGGCATGATGCAAGGCCTGATGAACGACAAAGACAAAGAGATCATGGCCGAGCGCATGGAAGCGCACGGCGTAAAAGGTTTTTCAGGCGGACTGCCCGGCCAGAATATAGGACTGGGCGGTGGTGACCTACTCGGCACCAACCCGTTCCTGAAGAAAAAATAATCGGTTTAACTAAGGCTACTTAAAGGAGAAAACACTATGGCCCTCAAACTGAGAATGTCCCGTCAAGGACGCAAAAACCTGCCTTTCTATCACATCGTCGTGGCTGACAGCCGCGCCGCACGTGATGGCAAGTTCGTTGAAAAAATCGGCGTATATGATCCGCGCCTGCCGAGCGACAGCGACAAGCGTATTGTTCTGAACGCTGACCGCGTTAAATACTGGCTGAGCCAAGGCGCTCAACCGTCCGAACGCGTTGCGATTTTCCTGGGCAAAGCTGGTCTGGCACCGATGCCTGCACAGTTCAACCGTCCGAAAAAATCTGCTCCGAAGCAAAAAACGGTTATGCGTCTGGAAGAAAAGGCAGCAAAGAAAGCCGCTGCTGAAGAAGCAGCCAAGGCTGCTGCCGCAGAAGCTGCTGCTCCGAAAGAAGAGCCTGCTGCTGAAGCTCCGGCTGAAACACCGGCAGAATAATCGCCCAGACGGATATTTACTTTATGACGCACCCGTCCGCAAAACGCATCTGCCTTGGCGAAATCTCCACGGCACATGGCGTACGCGGGCTGGTGCGTATCCGTATCTACGGGGATGATCCCCAATCCCTGATGGCCTATGGTCCCCTGTTCACCACGGAAAGTGGCGATAAAACGATCACTGTCAGACTCAAGAACGCCGCGAACAAATTCTGGATCGCGGAAATCGACGGGGTTGCCGATCGCAACGCCGCCGAGGCCCTGCGCGGCACCAAGCTCTGGATTGACCGCGACAAGCTACCTGAGCCTGAAGGCGACGATGAATTCTATTATGAAGACCTGATCGGCATGACTGTGCGTACCGAAGAAGAAGGCGATATCGGCACGGTTATCGCTGTCGAAAATTTCGGTGCCAGCGACCTGCTGGAAGTCAAACCGCCCGTCGGCGCCCCATTCTACGTGCCGTTTGCCGATGAATATATCGTCGAGGTCAACATGCCGACCAATGCAATCACTGTGATTATTCCCCAAGGGTTGCGTGATTAGCATGGCATGGCACGTTAACCTTCTGACCCTTTTTCCTGAAATGTTTCCCGGCCCGCTGGGGCAAACAATTGCCGGTCGCGCGCTGGAAAAAGGCCTGTGGTCTTTTAGCGCCGTCAACATCCGTGACTTCGCCGAAGACAAGCATAAGACCGTCGACGACACGCCGTTTGGCGGGGGTGCGGGCATGGTCATGCGTGCAG
>JAMHVA010000254.1:0-2096 GCA_035904625.1 Alphaproteobacteria bacterium
CATCAGTGACAAACACCTCGCCGTGCTGGAACGGGCTCATCGTGCCCGGATCGACGTTCAGGTAAGGATCCATTTTGCAAAGACGGGTTGTGTATCCCCTTGCCTGAAGCAAAGCGCCGAGGGCCGCGGACGCGAGACCTTTCCCTAAAGAAGAGACCACGCCACCCGTGATGAATACAAACCTTGTCATGACAGTATTTACTCCGCTACGGGAACCGACGGAGCTTTCTTATCGGCTTTTTTGGCCGGCTCTGTCGCCTCTTTTGCTTCTTTAGAATTTGCTGCTGGTGCGGCCTCTTCGGACGCCGATACTTCACCTGCGGCAACAGCCTTGCCCAGATGGTCGGTAATACTGGTCGGGCGTGTCCCTTCGGTCATCACGGCCAATGACAGGCTGGTGATAAAGAAAAGCGCCGCGCAAATTCCCGTTGCCTTCGTCAGCGCGTTTGCGGTGCCCTGAGGTGTCGCAAGACCACCCAGACCGCCACCGCCGCCAATACCCAAGCCGCCGCCTTCGGAACGCTGGATCAGAACCAGCCCGATAATCGAGACCGCCAAAATCAGATGGATAACAAGCACAACATGGGTCATTTCAAACTCACTTCAATCTCAGCCTTAAGACAGGCTATTTAACTTATTTTGCCGCTCTGGCAATGGCCAGAAACTGGTCAGCCTTCAAGCTGGCCCCGCCCACAAGCGCGCCGTCGACGTTTTCCGTCGCCAGCAATTCCTGCGCGTTATCGGGCTTGACTGAACCGCCGTACAGAATACGCATATTGGCCCCATCCGCAAGCTGTTCCTTCAGGCGCTGCCTGATAAAACTGTGCATGGACCGGACATCTTCCGGTGTGGCTGTTTTTCCCGTTCCAATGGCCCATACAGGCTCGTAAGCAATAACGGTATTCACAGCCGTGGCACCCAGCGGAACCGCCCGCGCTAACTGCTCGCCAACGATAGCCTCGTGCCGGCCTTCGGCACGCTGGACCTCTGTTTCACCTACGCAGATGATCGCTGTCAAGCTTTTTTCATAACAAAGGGTTGCCTTCATGGCAATCTGGGCATCAGTTTCGGCATGATACTGGCGACGTTCGGAATGTCCTAATATTACATAATTACAGCCGATATCCGCCAACATATTCACAGAGATATCCCCGGTATAGGCCCCATCAGCCGTAATCGCGCAATCCTGACCACCCATCCCGACATTATCGGGCAGCAGGTAACGCGCACGGCCCAGATGCAGGTATGGTGGGAATACCGCGATATCGCAACCCTTCATAAGATCAGGCTCACCGTATATCGCCGCTGCCAGCTGTTTGGCCAGCGCGTCAGAACTGGCGACGTTTCCGTTCATCTTCCAGTTTCCGGCAATCAGTTTCTTGGGTGCTTTGCTCATGATGGCGCTCTTTTACCCTGCCGGGGAAAACATTGCAATCCTCTGTTGCCCCCATGTTCCCTGCCCTTTATAGTCTGCGCATCTTTTTTATGAGGTTGAAAACATGCTGACCGCCATGCGCCAGGGCGCGCACTCCAAAATCGTTAAATTCGTCGTCTTCAGCTTCCTGCTGTTCGCGGTCGCCGGTATGGCCCTGATGGATGTCGGCGGTTTCTTCAGAGGCGGCGTCCAGAATAATACTGTTGCCGAAGTCGCCGGTCTAAAAATTAATGGCACAGACTTCGACCGCAAGGTTCGCCGCACCATCAGCCAGCAAGCGATGCTGGACACAAAAATGGCCTATCAACTGGGCCTGATTGATCAGTATCTGAACTCGCAGGTGTCCGACATCCTGCTGCAAAAAGCCGCACAGGAACAGGGCATCGTCATCAATGAAGCCCTGATGGCCGAACAAATCGCAAAACTCCTCGGCCCCTACGCCAAGGATGAAGCCTCCGCCAAGGACGCTTTCCGCAAGCTGCTGATGTCACAGAACCTGACTGAGGCGGAATTTGTTTCCTTGCTGCGTTCGCAAGTCAGCACCAACATGATCCGCAGCGCGCTGCAACGCGCAACGGCAACGGTATCGACCTTTGAAGCCAACGACCTCTATCAGCAAAAACATGAGCAACGCACGGTCAAGCTGATCCATTTCCCCAAC
>JAMHVA010000255.1:0-2725 GCA_035904625.1 Alphaproteobacteria bacterium
CCCAGAATCGCAATACGATCCTGTAGCGGCGTACCGCCGGGAATTGTGATGTTGTAAGTCGGAAGGGCAATCCTTGTGCCCCGCAGTTCGCGCGAGACAGGCGATGTATTGATCAGTGTGCGGCGCGTGGTTTCATCAATAATGATTTCCCCATTCTCTATACGGATCAGTGCCGCATGGCGAAACATGTCCGCTGTCGTATGCGGATAGGCGCAGGCGGTTTCATAGGCGCTCTGAAGCTCTGTAGATGATTTAATCATGACGCGTATTATGGCAAAATAAGAGTCCTGAATAAAGAAAAAGAACCTCTTTATTTATCAAATGCTTATTTCATCGTCGGCATGACAAATTCGGCCCCTTCGCGGATGCCGGTCGGCCAGCGTGATGTGATGGTTTTCAGATGGGTGTAAAAACTAACACCCTCTGGGCCATGAACGCCATGGGCGCCAAAATTGGAATTCTTCCAGCCACCGAACGTGTGATAGGCGATGGGGACAGGAATGGGGACATTCACGCCGACCATGCCGACCTTGATTTGGTTGACGAATGTGCGGGCGGCGTCGCCGTCGCGGGTGAAGATTGCCGTGCCATTCCCGAACTCATGATCATTGATCAACTGTGCTGCACGATCAAAGCTGTCGGCATGCACGACGGAGAGGACAGGGCCGAAGATTTCCTCCTTGTAGATACGCATATCCGGAGTGACGTGATCGAAGAGGCACCCGCCCATGAAAAAGCCGTTCTCGTAGCCCTGATGTTTCGATTTATAGGGGCGGCCATCGACAACCAGTTTCGCGCCTTCTTTCTCGCCGATATCGACGTAGGAAAGAACCTTGTTCAAGTGGTCGCGTGTGATCAGAGGCCCCATTTCGGATTGTGCATCCGTGCCGGGACCGATTTTCAGAGCCTCGACCCGGGGCTTCAGCTTTGCCATCAGTTTTTCGCCAACATCGCCGACGGCGACAGCGACAGAGATCGCCATGCAGCGTTCACCGGCCGAACCGTAAGCTGCGCCCATCAGGGCATCAACGGCCTGATCCAGATCGGCATCCGGCATCACGACCATATGATTTTTTGCGCCCGCCAGGGCTTGCACACGCTTCCCATGGGCGGCAGCGGTCGAATAGATATATTGGGCAATCGGTGTGGAACCGACGAAGCTGACGGCCTGAACACGCGGATCCGTGAGTAATGTATCCACCGCTTCTTTATCGCCATGCACGACGTTCAGCACGCCATCCGGCAAACCGGCTTGTTTGAACAGGTCGGCAATCAGCAGGGATGCCGACGGATCGCGTTCCGATGGTTTCCAGACGAATGTATTGCCGCAGGCGATCGCCATCGGGAACATCCACATGCCGACCATCATCGGGAAGTTAAAAGGAGTAATACCCGCGCAGACACCCAGCGACTGGCGGATGGAATAGGTATCTATGCCGCTGCCCACGTTCTCTGAATATTCGCCTTTCAACAGATGCGGAATACCGCAAGCAAATTCGACGACTTCGATCCCTCGGGTGACTTCGCCCTTGGCGTCGCTCAGGACCTTGCCGTGTTCTGATGTGATGATCTCGGCCAGGCGGTCAGCGTTCTGATCCAGCAGGTGTTTGAAATTGAACAGGATGCGTGCGCGTTTCAGCGGCGGCGTGGCGGCCCAGGCAGGGTAGGCGGCTTCAGCGGCGGTAATGGCTGTCCGCACTTCGTCGGCGCTGGCAAGCGAAACTCTGGCGGCAACCTCACCAGTGGCGGGATTGAAGACGTTGCCTGTACGTCCGCTCGTGCTTTTATGCGTTTTTCCGCTGATGAAATGTTGGATATCGATAATCGTGGCCATGGTTAACTCCCTGTGACAAAACAGGTTTAGCATATTTTTTAAGCTTTATTAACCTCTTTCCCGTATTGTTATTCTCGGGCAAGTATGTCCGGAATCGTGTATTCTGGATATGTAGGTATGAGGGCTGATTTCCTTGATGGGACAAACAGATACGAAGAAACCGGCGTTTTTTGATCTTGAGGGCTTCGGGAAGACCGAAGCTGTCAGTCCGGATGTTCCTGTCTGGCCCGGCTCTGCCGCCGCCAAAATGAAAATTGATGTCGTGGTGAATCCAGATGGCCAGGTTCTGGTCCTGCACGAACAGCCATTTCCCGATTATCTGGAGTGGATCGAGTTTGATTTTGATACGGGTGAACTGACATTCATCACGCCGGGCGGAAAGCTCCATGATTTGGGAATGATTATCCATCCGCCGATGAATAAATATGTCGCCGCTGCCAAAGAGGTGTGCACGATCTGTATCAGAAATGAAGAAATAAGGGACATGGGGCTGGTGCCGCTTGTCATCCATAAAAAGAACTAAGAGGGGGCCTTCATCATGGCATTGAAGTCGAGCGAAGAATTCAAATTTCCGGATGGCAGTCAGCTGACATTCACCACGCTGAACAAAATGGGCGTGACATCGGGCGATATCGGTGAAGTCATGCGCCAGTTTTACCGTGACCCTGATCCGGAAGGAATGAGAAATATCGGGGTCAAGGGTGCCGCGCTGATGGGTGATAACGCGCAGCAGGATGAGGAAGATCATCAGGTGCAGGAAGCCCACAGGGAAGACATGCGTCTGACCGAACAACGTCAGGACACTGAACGCCGTCTTGCAAAAGAAGCACAGGACCAGCGCTTCTTTGATGAGAAACGCGAAGCCGAGGAGCGCCGCCTGCAGGAAAAGAT
>JAMHVA010000256.1:0-1557 GCA_035904625.1 Alphaproteobacteria bacterium
CGGTTTATACGCAGCCGCCACGTCCTGCTGGGCGCGGGCACAAGGAAAAACCCTCTCCCATTCACGAATTCGCCGATGCGCAAGGGTTGGATGTCCGTACGCCGAAGAATTTTAAAGACCGACAAGATCAACAGACTTTCAAGCAACTTGATCTCGATGTAGCTGTGGTGGTGGCGTATGGCCTTATCTTGCCGCCCGCTATTTTGGCTGCACCACGTCAGGGGTGCATAAATATTCATGCGTCATTATTGCCGCGGTGGCGGGGTGCGGCGCCAATTCATGCCGCTCTTCTGGCCGGTGATAAAGAAACCGGCATCACGATCATGATGATGAATGAAGGGTTGGACACAGGACCGATGCTGTCTCAGCACAAGATTATTATCGCCGCCGATGAGACCATGGGTAATTTGCACGATCAGTTGGCAGACTTGGGAGCGAAAGCGATTGTGGCAACTTTGTCAGCAGGCGAACTGTCTCGTCTTCAGCCGGTGTTGCAACCACATGCGGGTGTGACCTATGCGCGAAAAATTACCAAGGATGATGCACGCCTTGTGTGGTCGCAGCCTGCAGAAATTCTTGCGCGGCAAGTCAGGGCTTTTGCCCCAGCGCCGGGGGCATTCTTCGAGTTTCACGGCGAACGAATAAAAGTACTGAAGGCAGAAATTATTGCCGGCGCAGCAGCAACTCCTCCAGGAACAATTTTGGACGAGAATTTAGGTGTTTCGTGCGGTAGCGACGGGCTTCGACTATTGGAGCTCCAACGCGCCGGGCGCCAAACCTTATCGGCGCAGGAATTCTTACGCGGTTTTTCTCTGCCGTCAGGCACGAACCTGACTGCCCCTGTAAGTAAAACATCATGACGCGTTTCAAGTTGGTTATTGAATACGATGGCAGGCCTTTTGTCGGATGGCAAAAGCAACAGAATGGGCCGTCGATTCAGTCGGCGCTAGAGGAGGCCATCCGTCAGTTCTCTGGTGAAGAAGTAAGTGTCACCGGCGGTGGCCGCACCGACACAGGCGTTCATGCTCTTGGCCAAGTCGCCCATATCGATTTAAATCGAACCATTGCCGCCGATAAGCTCCGGGAAGCGATAAATGCCCGACTGCGCCCGGCACCTGTGGCCGTCATTTCTGCGGAAGAAGTTTCCGAAGATTTTCATGCACGATTTTCCGCCGTAAGCCGAAGCTATCTCTATCGCATCCTGTCTCGGCGCGCTCCACCCACCATAGAAAAAGGACGTGTTTGGTGGGTGTCCCGATCTCTCGATAGTGACGCTATGCACGAGGCGGGCCAGGTCCTGCTGGGTTATCATGATTTCAGTAGTTTCCGCGCATCGGAATGTCAGGCCTCAACGCCGCTTAAGACGCTTATGCATCTTGCGATCACGCGGCACGGCGACGAAGTTTGGCTTGAGGTTGGCGCCCGTTCGTTCTTGCATAATCAAGTACGCATCATAACGGGAACATTGTGTCAGGTTGGACTAGGGCGGTGGCCGATAAGCGCTGTCGGTGATGCGCTCGTCGCGCGTAACCGGCAAGCGGCGGGTCCGACAGCGCC
>JAMHVA010000257.1:0-6919 GCA_035904625.1 Alphaproteobacteria bacterium
GCTTCAGCGCAAGGCGTGCCTCGGCCAATGCCGGATACCCCTTGCCGATCATGTTCGCAAGCACGCGGGCATTCGAAGCCTGGCCGCGATAAAGAACCGTGTTCAGGCGCGCGATATGCGCCTCACGGTCGATCATGTCGCCATAGGCGCGTAAGAAATAAGCCTGCTGTTCTTTATCAAGACTGGCACGCGGCCACCATGCCCCCAGTTTTTCGCGGGCCTTGTCACCCTGTCCCGTACGGACAAGACTGCCGACATACCGGTACATGCCTGTCGGAGTTTGTGCCTCATAATCATTGAACCAGCGAATGATCTCCTGATCGGGCATATCCTGCGGCATCGACAGCTCGGCCTGCTCGATCAGGTTATAATCTTTTTTATTCTCCAGCTTGCCGCGTTGCGGCCATTCCGGATGGGAACGGATAAACGCCGAAATACGGTTGAAATCAAACGGTCCGGTACTGCGGGTAAAATACAGCCATTCATAAGCCGCTATCGCCGCCTTATCCTGAGTCTGCGTGATAATACGGCGCCCTTCGCCCCACTGGCCGCTTTTGGCGGCCCGCAAGCCTTGTATGATCGCCTGACGGTTTTCCTTCGTCATCGCGATAGCGGGCGTATCCTGCGTGTCGTCGATGGCCTGCGCCGCTTCAACTGACATTCCCATGACGCAGAGCATCAAAAATGCAAGCCCTGTATTGCGCACCGGGGCACGGGTCGCTAAATTCACGAGTGAGAAAGGATATTCCCTGTCATGTTTCATGGTTCGATAACCGCTTTAGTTACGCCCTTCAAAAATGGCGATATTGACTGGCCCGCCTTTGACGATCTGGTCGAATGGCAGATCGATCAGGGAACCCATGGTCTGGTCCTTTGTGGAACCACGGGAGAATCCCCGGCCCTGACACATGACGAGCATAAACGCATTGTCGAACGTGGTGTCGCTCTGGTCAAGAAGAGAATCCCGGTGATCGCCGGAACCGGCAGCAATGCGACAGCCAAAACGATTGAGCTGACGCAGCATGCGCTGGACGCCGGTGCAGACGCCGCCCTGATCGTCACCCCTTATTATAACAAACCCACGCAGGAAGGTCTCTACGCGCATTATGGAGCCGTGGCCAGAGCCGTAAATATTCCGATTATCATTTACAATATTCCCGGTCGCTGCATTGTGGATATGTCTGTGGAAACAATGGCGCGTCTGGCTGCTTTCAATAACATCGTCGGCGTGAAAGACGCGACATCGGACTTAAGCCGTGTCAAAAAAACCAAAACGGCAATTAATAAACCCTTCTGTCAGCTCTCAGGCGATGACCTCACCACACTCGACTTCCTGAAAGAAGGCGGCGATGGATGTATTTCCGTCGTATCGAATATTGCCCCCGCATTGTGGGCCGAACTTCAAAACAGCTGGAAAGACGGCAATCCCGCCATCGCCGCTGACATCAATCAGCGCCTGATGCCGTTGGGCAAGGCGCTGTTCTGCGAAACATCTCCGTCCCCGGTCAAGTACGGTCTGAGCCGTCTGGGCATGTGCCGCGATGAAATGCGCCTGCCGCTGCTGCCCGCGACCGAAAAAGCCCGCAAAGCCATGGATGATGCCATGGCAGAGGCCGGTTTACTGGTCGATGGCCATCCGGCAAAAACCCGGGCGATGGGCTAAACATCAGAAAATCCCTTCGCTTTTGTGCCGCTTCGCGCTAAGTATTTCGCATGGCACAGAAAAAGGACAAAAAATCCGGCATGATCTCGGTCAATCAGACCGTGGCCGAAAACCGCAAAGCCCGGTTTGAATACCATCTGGAAGAGATGTTCCAGGCGGGGATTGTGCTCGTCGGTACGGAAGTCAAATCGTTGCGTCTGGGACAGTGTTCCTTAAATGAATCCTTCGCGGGCGAGCATAAGGGTGAAATCTGGCTGTATAACGCGCACATCCCGGAATATATGCAGGCGGGCAAGCATCTTCAGCACCAGCCCAAACGCCCGCGCAAACTGTTGCTCAACCAGCGCGAAATTAACAAACTGATCGGATCGGTCACGCGTGATGGATATACGCTCGTCCCCACCCGGCTTTACTTCGATGCCCGGGGTCGCGCCAAGCTGGAGATCGCGCTGGCGAAAGGCAAGCAGCTGCACGATAAACGCGCCACCACGAAAGACCGCGAATGGGGTCGTGATAAACAGCGCATCATGCGCGATCGCGGCTAAGAAAATCATCCATATAAAAAACCCCCGGACTGATCCGGGGGTTTTTGTTAGGCAAGCCTGGTGGGAGAACAGGCTTTGTATTCTTTAATTCCGACCTGATCAGCCAGCAGATTTTTTCGATTTGCGACCTGATGGCACGTCATCATCATTGGCGAGGTCTGCCGGGGCTGGCCCCTCAAGCGCTTCTGAAGCCTCTTCATCATTATCGGGACCTGTCAGCATGGCATCGGCGACAACACCAGCCTGCTGGCGAATCTGGTTTTCCAGCTTGGCCGCGATTTCAGGATTATCACGCATAAATTTCTTGGCGTTTTCACGACCCTGACCGATGCGTTGGCCATCATAGGCAAACCATGCCCCCGATTTTTCGACCAGATTGCTCTGCACACCGATATCAATCAGTTCCCCGGTTTTTGAAATCCCTTCACCATACATGATATCGAATTCCACCTGACGGAACGGAGGTGCCATCTTGTTCTTCACGACTTTCACGCGGGTCTGGTTACCTGTCACGGTTTCACCATCCTTGATCGAGCCGATACGACGAATATCCAGACGAACCGACGCATAGAATTTCAGTGCGTTACCGCCTGTGGTGGTTTCAGGGGAGCCGAACATCACGCCAATTTTCATGCGGATCTGGTTAATGAAAATCACGACGCAGTTAGAGCGCGAAATGGAACCTGTGATCTTGCGCAGTGCCTGCGACATCAGACGCGCCTGCAGGCCCATATGACTGTCGCCCATTTCACCTTCGAGTTCGGCACGCGGTACCAGAGCCGCCACAGAGTCGACAACCAGAACATCAATCGCACCGGAACGCACCAGCGTGTCAGCAATTTCGAGCGCCTGTTCACCCGCATCCGGCTGGGAGATCAGAAGATTGTCGATGTTCACGCCCAGCTTCTTGGCATAGCCGGGATCGAGCGCATGTTCAGCATCGATGATGGCGCATGTACCGCCCGCTTTTTGCGCCTCAGCAATCACCTGCAGCGCCAGCGTTGTCTTACCCGATGATTCCGGGCCATAAATTTCTGTAATACGACCGCGTGGCAAGCCGCCGATACCCAGACCGATATCAAGGCCGAGAGACCCCGTTGACACCGCCTCGACATAGACCTGTGCGTTCTCGCCGGTGAGTTTCATAATCGATCCCTTGCCGAAGGCACGTTCGATCTGTGCGAGGGCGGCATCAAGAGCCTTGGATTTTTCGGCGGGGGACTGGGCCATATTGTCACCTGTTTTCAGCGCTGTTACGGACATGATTTGTTCTCCTTTTATTGTCACAGTTTCCGCAGTCCGGCAACGCCATCCCTGCTTACGATTCAACTTATCACCATGCAATCGTACCCTATTTGTTCTCTTTGTAAAGTCCAAAAGAGAACAAAAAGAGATTTTCAACGATAATCTGCAGGAAAAAATGTTGCCCGCTCCATTTATTTGCATAATAATCAGTTTGTCGAAGATATATGTTCAATAAAAAAAGAGGGAGTAATGAGGGAGCAACACGGTCATATATCCGGAATGCATATGCAATTCCTCAAGGCAGGCGCCCCCGCCCTTCTTGCAGGCATTCTGGCGGGCAGTGCTCTGGCGCAGGACTCGTCTCAGGAAAAATCCCTGTCGCTGACCAATCTGCACACGAAGGAATCCCTGACAGTTATATATAAAACCGGCGATTTCTATATCCCGCAGGCGCTGGAGCGCATCAATCATCTGCTGCGCGATCATCGCAGCCACCAGACCGCGACGATCAACCCGAAAACACTGGACCGCCTGCACGAGATCGGGGAGACGATCAAAATCGTCTACCCGCACGTACCTGTCCACTTCGAAATTATTTCCGGCTACCGGGCACCCGAAACAAATCAGGCATTGAGAGAAAAAGGCGGCGGACAAGCCCAGAAATCAAGGCATATGACAGGAGACGCCATCGACATGCGCGTTCCCGGACTGACGACGAAAGCACTGCGCGATATCGCCTGGTGCACAGGATCAGGCGGTACCGGATATTACGCAGATGACGGCTTCATCCATATCGATAGTGGAAACCGGCGTTTCTGGCCGGGTACATGGAGCCCGCAACAGGTTAAATGTCAGGATATCTGAAAGCCTAGCCGTCCAGTGCCTCTTTCACCTTCGCCGCCAGTTGTTTGAGCGTGAACGGTTTGGGCAGGAACCAGATATTCTCGCCCATATGGTCTTTCAGTTTCTCTTCCGTATAACCGGAAATAAAAATGATTTTGAGGTCGGCACGCTGCGCGCGCAGCGTCTTGGCCAGTGTCGGTCCATCCATGTTCGGCATGATCACATCGGTGATCATCAGATCAATCGGATAATCCTTGTTGGCATCCAGAACGTTGAGGGCATCTTCACCGCTCGATGCCTCCATCACTTCATAACCTTTGTTGGCGAGCGCCCGGGCGGAGAATGTACGCACCGCGTCTTCATCCTCGACCAGCAGGATACGCGCCATCCCGGTCAAATCGCGCCCGGCATCATCGTCTGATGTCGTTTCAACAGAAACAGCCTCAGCATGACGCTCACTTTCCTGAACGCGTGGCAGATAGATGGTAAAGACAGTGCCTTCGCCCACCTTGCTCTTGATATCGAGATAACCGCCTGTCTGGCGCACGATACCGTAAACGGTCGCAAGCCCCAGACCTGTGCCCTGCCCGACTTCTTTCGTCGTAAAGAACGGCTCCAGAATACGGGTAATCAGTTCCGGCGGGATGCCGCAGCCGGTATCTTCAACCGCCAGCGCCACCCATTGCCCCGGGGGCATTTCATCGGTCACGCAGGCAACAGGCTTCTTGTTTTCAAACGAGAATGTGCGAATGGTCAGGTGACCGCCGCCATCCATCGCATCGCGCGCATTGACGGCGAGGTTGATCAGCACCTGTTCCATCTGGCCGGTATCAACCTTGACGAAACCAAGGTCCTGCCCGTGGATCACCTGCAACTCGATATTTGCACCAATCAGGCGGCGCACCAGATGAGAAATTTCGGTCAGGATGTCGGTAATATCCTGCACCTTCGGGCGTAGCGTCTGCTGGCGCGAGAACGCCAGCAACTGGCGCACAAGATTAGCGGCACGGTTGGCATTCTGCTTGATCTGCATGATGTCGGAGAATGACGGATCGCCCGGCTTGTGGCGCAGCAACAGCAGATCACAGAAACCGATCATCGCCGTCAGCAAGTTATTGAAGTCGTGCGCGACACCGCCCGCCAGCTGACCGATGGCCTGCATCTTCTGCGACTGAACGAACTGGGCTTCCAGCTCTTTCTGCTGCGTCAGGTCGATGAAGTGCAGGACGATACTTTCACTGCCCAGCAATTTACGCGCGAACATCTGCACCGATACATGACGGTCCTTGCCCAGCAAGGTCACTTCGACCGGTGCTGTCTGCGTCCCCTTCTCGATCCGTTCCAGCGTCGAAAGAACGCTGTCGCGGAAATCTTCATGGATCAGTGTCTCGAACTGGCGTCCTTCAATTGCCTCGATGCGGTAATCCAGCATATCGGCCAGCGCCTGGTTACAATCGTTCAGGCCACCTTCGGAATTCAGCATCGCGATCCCCAGCGGCGCCTCTTCAAAGAAACGCTGGAAGCGGTCTTCTGACGCCTTCAGCGCCTGGTGCATCGCGCGTTCCGCTGTCAAATCATGAACAACGCCCCGCGTCCGCACCAGCCCCGGTCCCTCATGCACAACCGCCTGATTGATTGCCGCCATAAAGACCTTGCCGCCCGGTCCCTTCATCGGCAATTCCGTCATCTGCTTGGCACCGCCATTGCTGACAATGTCATACGGGCGGGCATCACCCGGCACTTCGCTGAAGAATGTATGCAGGCGTATGCCATTCAGGAGTCGCTCGATATCCTCGCCCAGCCACCGCGCCAGTGTGGCGTTCACAAAGACAAATTGTCCGGCTTCATTGACGGAGAAGAACCCGACCGGTGCGTTGTCGGTAAAATCGATCAGCTTTTCACGCTCTTCACGAATGGCACGGTCAATCTCGCGGCGGTCGGTAATATCATCAACGCGCCAGTGAATATAACCCGCCCAGCCCGCGATCGGCTGCGCCGTCACCATGTACCATGTCTCGCGGTCATCAATACGGCTGCACAGTTCGATTGAATCCGTCAGGCCGCGTTGCGCCTGTTCAGACAGCAAACGGAAATGTGCACGCGTTTCATCATCGGCCTGAAACAGTTTGGCCAGTGTATTGAGCGTCGGCGCGCCAAACCCTTCGCAGATATGACGAAATTTCTGGTTGGAATAGACGGTATTATCAGCACCATCGGTAATCAGGCGGCCACCGCGGCTGCCCTCCATGACCTCGTGCAGAATCTCGCGTTCTTTCTCGCGCGCGGAGCGGATTTGCAGCGTCTTCTGAACGAAGAAAGAAATCCCCAGCGCCACAACGAAGGCAACACCGGCAGCAATCACAGCCTCTTTCTGGATATTCATCACGACAGCCACAATCGTGCAGACAACCAGATACATCAGCACCAGCATCAACGCGAGCCAGATCCGGATCGGGTCTTTCTTTTCGGCTTCGTCATCCGCAGAAGCAGGCTTGTGATGCCGGGCGATGAATTCAGAATGATCGGTTTTCATGCGGCGATGATAATGGATGGACCGGGGGCGGTAAAATAGTTAATTTCCGGCTTTCCCGTTCTATCAGCTACAATTTTCCTTGCTGGCGGA
>JAMHVA010000258.1:0-2373 GCA_035904625.1 Alphaproteobacteria bacterium
TCGGCCCGGCAGGCTTGCCCGGCAACAACGACAGTGCACCGGCAGTCCCTAATCGTTCTTTTTCCAGCAAATACTCGATCTGCACGCCGAATTTTTCACCATTACCAAAATAATTGCGGATAACATCCGCCTTGTAATTCACGGCAAAGAAAAATTTTCTGAACCCATGCCCCGATATCGTCCGGACAATCGTTTCCAGCAACGGCTTGTCGCCGATATCCAGCATCGGTTTCGGTGTATTTTCCGTCAACGGATGCAGGCGCGTCCCCTGCCCACCCAGCATCAGCACGACCCAGACATCATCCTGAATTGCCGCACCAACAGTGGTTTGAACCAAATGATCGCGCCATTCCAGCCCGATCACGCGGTGCTGCTCATCCACAATCGGAAGCTGGTTGAATTTCTTCACATCCATGATCGCCAGCATCTCGGCGCGCGATGTCTGCGCGGCGACAGTCGTCGGCTTCTGGTTCATCACGCGCGTAACCGCATCTTCCAGACGAACCCCGGCCAGAATGCCACGGCGAACGTCGCCGTCTGTTACAGTCCCCAAAAGCTTACGGTCGGCATCAACAACCAGCGCGACTTGCAAGGCAGCATCGTCGATACAACGAATGGCCTCCAGAATAGTCGCGGTCGGTGCGATCAGCGTATTTTCGAATTTTTTGATTTTCGGGCCACTCATGACGCATCCCCGTATGTAGAGATGTAACGCGCCCCGAGAGCCGCGCCGGATGGCAAATTAATAATCCTGCAACAGAGGTCCGTAGCAACCGATACATCCATCCGCGGGCAATCCTTGTACATCGGCAGATCATGCATCGGCGTCCATGTCGGGCGGCACATAAAACCTGCCTCATGCATCTGTGCCAGAATAACGTCACGCTGCCCGGCAATGGCGGAATCCAGCAAGATGGCATTCAGCCAGTAATTGCTGCGTGCGAAATCGGTTTCCTTGAAAACCGTCACACTGTTCATGCCGCGAAACGCTTCTTCATAGGCCCGCGCCAGTGCGCGCTTGCTCTTCAGGAATCCATCCAGTTGTTCCAGCTGGGCGCAACCCAGCGCCGCATTGATATTCGGCAGGCGGAAATTGTAACCAACCTGATCGTGATTGAACGCCCACGCATGCGGCTGCTTGGCGGTCGTGGTCAGATGTTTCGCGCGAACAGCCAAATTTTTGTCATTGGTCAGGATCACGCCACCGCCACCGGTCGTCACAATTTTGTTACCATTGAATGATAACGCGGACACCAGTCCCAAAGACCCCGCCTTGCGCCCTTTGTAAATGCTGCCCAGCGACTCAGCCGCATCTTCCACCACAGGAATATCATATTGCGCTGACAGCGCGCAGAGCGGGTCCATATCGACGGGATGGCCGAAGATGTGAACCGGCACGATCGCGGCAATCCGCTTGCCCGTGCGTTTATTGAGGGTCCTGCCCGATGAACGATCACAGATATCGGCTAGATAGGCCGCCAGCTTTATGGGATCGACACCCAGCGTATTCACAGCACTGTCGATAAAGTGGGGCGTCGCATCGCAATAAGCCACAGCATTCGCTGTCGCAACGAATGTCAGCGTCGGGATCAATACTTCATCACCCGGCTCGACCCCGGCCAGCTTCAGCGCGATAAACAGCGCCGCCGTACCATTCACCGCAGCTACCGCATAATTGACACCGGACAACTCTGCAACTTTTTCCTCGAACGCGTTTACATACGAACCGACCGACGATACCCAGCCGGTATCGATGCAATCAACCGTATATTCCTTTTCGTTTCCGGCGAAGACCGGTTCATGCAACGGAACAGGTGCTTTGGCATCCGGCAGAACATCGTGCAACACGGCGATCAGGTCGGGGATATCGGATGAGACAGAGGGCATGGAAAGGGGCACCGCGGCA
Organism: Alphaproteobacteria bacterium; assembly: GCA_035904625.1. GTDB lineage: Bacteria > Pseudomonadota > Alphaproteobacteria > Micavibrionales > Micavibrionaceae > Micavibrio_C. Next base: position 1,907 of record JAMHVA010000258.1, read on the forward strand.
ACGCCTCGCTAGATGTTATATTCAAGCGCTTTATAGAGCGCGAGATTATCGGGTTGCAGGAACCATTCGACAGTTTTCTCAAGGCCTTTGCGGAAGCCATCACGGCCCGCATAGGCCGGGTTCCATTGCAGCAGCTTCTGCGCGCGCGACGTATCCGCCAGCAGGCGATCCACTTCACTTTTCTCCGGGCGCAGACGTTGCTGGTCAGTTTTGATGGTGATCTCGACTCCCATGATCTCGGCAATCAACTGCGCCAGATCGCCGATGGAAATTTCATGACCGCTACCGGTATGGACAACTTCACCCTCAAGGTCCAGCGCGAATGCCGCCTGAATAAAACCCTGCGCCGTATCATCAACATAGGAAAAATCACGCGTGGGGTGAAGCGCGCCCAGCTTGATCGTGCGCGCCCCCGCCGCAATCTGGCAGATGATGGTGGGTATGATCGCGCGCGCAGACTGGCGGGG
>JAMHVA010000259.1:0-4124 GCA_035904625.1 Alphaproteobacteria bacterium
GATCCCCGAAAAAATCCCCGCCATGAAGCTGCCGACCACCCTGACCGTCGCAGAAATCGAGGACAGCTTCGCCGATCCGGAATCTATGTCATTCTGGAAATTGCCGGGCTTTATCCGCACCATGAACCAGACCGGCTTTGACTCAGCTCGGCTTCAGGTCCGGTTCCAGAGCCTGCTGGCCCAGCCCCTCCTGTTTGCCGCCCTGATCCTGCTGGCGGCGGCGGTTTCCCTGCGCCCGCCCCGGTTCCGGGGGGCTTTTGCCCTGGCCGCCCTCGGTATTTTGATCGGCTTTTTGGTCTTCTTCCTGTCCAGCTTCCTGCAAGCCTTGGGCAGCACCCACCAGATTCCCGTTCTGCTGGCGGCGTGGTCCCCGGCTTTTGTGACGTTTTTGCTGGGCGTGGCCGCCATGCTCAATCTTGAGGACGGCTGAAAAATTTTTGCATTCCCCCCGTTGACCGCGGAGCGTTGCCATCGCAATATGGCGCAGCAAATAACCTGCTTTTTTCCTTGTTTCTCAGGTTCTTGCAAAAAACTCGGTTCATTAAGAAATTAACCAAGTAGTAATGCAAACCTGATTTAATCAGGCTTGTGAGAAGTGGGATTTTCGCCTGAAACATCAGGCTTATTTCGGGGAAACCAATATGAATACGCATATAACAAAACTATCGAAACTCCTGATGGCAGGCGTGTTTACGCTGTCTCTGGCAGGATGCTCGACAACCAACACCGCCAGCCTCGATCAGGAAGTCTATGACCCGATGGAAGGCTACAACCGCGCCATGTTCGCTTTCAACGATGCCGTTGATACGATCTTTCTGGAGCCGGTCGCCCGCGGCTATCGTTTTGTTGCACCGCAACCGGTACGTACCGGTGTTCGCAACTTCCTGCGCAACCTCAGAAGCCCGATTCAGGTGGCCAACCAGACGCTGCAGGGTGACCTGAGCGGCGCAGGCCGTGATGTGGTCCGTTTTGCGCTGAACTCGACCGCTGGCGTTCTCGGCCTGATTGATATCGCCGCGATGGCTGGGCTTGAGTACGAATATGAAGATTTCGGCCAGACGCTGGGCGTCTGGGGTCTGGGCCATGGCCCGTACGTGGTCCTGCCGATCATGGGTCCGTCCTCGATGCGTGACGCCACCGGCCTGCTGGTCGACGCCTACGCCGATCCGCTGCGGATTTACCTGTACAACACCCATAACGAAGGCTGGCACTATGCCCGTCTTGGTCTGACGGCGCTCAGCACCCGTGAGGAATTGCTGGATGTTCTGGATGACCTGCAGAAGAACTCGTTTGATTATTATGCCGCAATGCGCAGCACCTATATCCAGCGCCGCGACGCTCTGGTCCGGGATGAAGATCCCGAACTGGCGGCTGGCCCATCCATTCCTGATTTTGATGAATCAGAATAACAAAAGAGAATTGGAGAAAAAGGCCTGATCCCTCAGGCCTTTTTCTTTAAAAGCTTGATTTCGCACAAACTTTATGCGAAACAGGGCGTCACCTCCGGTCCTTATTTTGACACAGACCGGGACTATAATGTTTATACAATGAACCATTGTGGCAACCAGTGGGTAGGGTTTAGGGGTATGAGTCAGGGTTCTTTCCAGATACATCAGAGACGTTCCATGCGCACATCATTTGCCGTATGCCTGCTTGCCAGCGCTTCCGTTCTGTTCATCGCCTCTCCGGCGCGCGCGTTCGATAATGTCGGCGGCCTTATGCTGGAAACATTATCCAGCCCTTATGCAGTGACGATGTCACAGACAAACCTCGCGATTGCGACCGACGACGATAAAGGCCTGTTTCAGGTCAGCAATGCCGATGTCGGCACGGGTGCCGAAAATTTCATCAATAACATGGCCAAGCGCGGACTGGATTTTCTGGGCAACGCGTCGATGACGCACGATCAGAAAAAAGAATCCTTCCGCAAGCTGCTGCAAGAAAGCTTTGATCTTGAAACGATTGGCCGTTTCGTTTTAGGGCGGTACTGGAAGACAGCGACAGCCCAGCAACGCACAGAATACCAGCAGCTATTCAGAAAAATGGTTGCCGATGTATACGCCACCCGTTTTGGCGACTATGACGGACAAAAATTTGAAACACGCGGCCATCGCGTCGACGGCGAGAAAGACACAATCGTTACATCATACATCGTCCCGAGCAACGGTCCGGAAGTGCAGATCGACTGGCGCGTGCGCTATAAAAATGGCGGCTACAAGATTGTTGATGTCATCGTCGAGGGCGTCAGTATGTCGGTCACGCAGCGCTCTGATTTTGCCGCCGTGATCCAGCGTGGCGGCGGGGACATGCAAGTCCTGCTGGCGCATCTGCGTAAATAACCGGCATACCGGGATGAAGAACAAAAAAACCATGCCCAGCGGCATGGTTTTTTACATTGTCTTTTATACGCGCACGACGAGCACCGCACCCATGATTACGAATTACGGATCATCATCTGGCCGATCACAGCGTCAGTATTACCAATCGCAGACTGCGTAACACTGTTGGCTTTCTGGGTCAGTTCGCCAGCCATGTTGTCAGCAGACTGGTTGAAGCTCTTCACGCTTGAACCCATCCAGCGCAGGATGTAGTCGGGGATCAGATCGACGAGCTTGAATGACGCCAGACCCATCATATAAACAAGGATCGCATACATACATGTGAAGAAGAACTGATCGAACACGTTACGCAGGAAGCGGATCGATCCCATCTTGTCGTCGACGGCCGCATTGATATTTGCCATCTCGGTACCACTGACGTTTGTCACAACCAGGCCCCAGATTTCATTCAGAACGGCCACCTGTGCGGCGAAGATCGTCATACCGGCCAGCATGCCGAAAATGATGAGGATCGGATTGATGAATATTTCAAATATCAGGTAATAGCCGTTCATACCGGCAGGGCCCGGAACACCCTTGCCGTCGATACGAATATGCGAGAGCGCCCATAGCGGCAGCCCTACCATTGCCTCAAAAATCGTCTTCACCCAGTTGGTGAGCGCGATAAAGAAATACAGGAACGGCAGGAACGGCAGAACATAAAACAGAATAATGCCGATACTCAGGCCCATGATGGCGATCTTCTTGAAGAAATCACCGGCGCTCTTACCCACGGTCCCGATCGGCGTCAGACCCAGAACGGACATCAGGCCGCCGAGAGCCCCGGCACCGAACGCATAACCGAAGTTCTGAATGGCGCTTTCAACCAGTGCCCGGCCAAGACCGACCAGTTGCGCCAGCGGATGAATCGTATCATTTTCACGCATGTTGATCAGGCCTTCAAACCCAAACAACATATTGATCGCATCGACCAGGAAATTGCCGGTGTATTTTTCCTGCATTTTCATCCACGGCTTCTGCGCATCATAAAACAACTCGGCCAGCTGCTGGTTCAGGCTGGGCGGCCAGATGGTTTCATTATTCGGCATTTTCGGCTCGAAACGATCACGGCCCAGCACGATGTTATTCTGCCCTTTCTTCTTCTCCAGCACCTGTTCCATGATATCGGGATAAAGCTTGGGAATCGGCAGCGCGTAGACCGATGAGATCAGGCTGCCATTGAACTGGGCGATCTTGTTATACCACAGCGAAGCGCCACCCCAACCCATATCGGTCATGCTGGTCGCCCAGTCGCCGTTATTGACCTGCTCCAGCACGCCGTTCTCGATTTCGGTCTGAACTTCGGTGTTAAAATAATCGAATGTCGCCTGAACGAAATCAGGATCGGCCAGCGGCAGTGTGGGATCGTGACCGGGAACCAGATCTTTCGTCGCCTTCACCAGATTTTGCGCGAACGTATTATTCGGCGCGTCATCCCACAATCCGCGCACCAGACCCAGAATGTAATAATTCTGAACATAGTAAGCACCGGGCTCGATGATATCCTGCAGCGGGAATGTCATCTCGCCGCATAACGGCATAACCCAGCTGGTGTAATCCTTGTACCAATCAGTATTGTAGTGACCGAAACGCAGAGTGATTTCCTGATTTTCGGTAAAGGCCAGCAACTCATTCAGATCCGATGCGCCGGGATCCCCCAGAATAATCGGATCCTTGTCAGCGAAAACGACATAAGGCTGGATGTCGTACTTCATCGGGTCGGGATTATTTTCGGTGATATATTCA
>JAMHVA010000260.1:0-1874 GCA_035904625.1 Alphaproteobacteria bacterium
ATCCGTCGTGACAATCTGGCCGCGCGTATCGTTTGTGGCGATCAGTCTGATGTTGTCTGCCATAAGGTCATGGAGTTGAAACTGGCGGATGCTGCGACCACGGATATTGCCGAGTCTGTGAAGGGCAGTGATCTTGTTATCCTCGCCATGCCCGTGGGTGCCAGCGGACAGGTCGCGCAGGCGATCAGCAGAACGCTGGAGCAGGGCGCGGTCGTAACCGATGTCGGTTCGGTGAAACAATCTGTCATTGCCGCCGTAAAACCGCATTTGCCGCCGCATGTCGATTTTGTGCCCGCCCACCCGATTGCCGGTACCGAACATTCAGGACCCGAGGCGGGTTTCCCTGAACTGTTTATCGGTCGCTGGGCGATCCTGACGCCGCTGCCGGATACACCGCTCAATGCGATCGAGAAAGTAACAAAGCTGTGGGAAGCCACGGGCGCCAATCTGGAGTTCATGGAGCCACGCCGTCACGATCTGGTGCTCGCGATCACATCGCACCTGCCGCACCTGATTGCCTATACGATTGTGGGTACGGCTTCTGATCTCGAGGATCACCTGAAAGCCGATGTCATCAAATTCTCGGCTTCCGGATTCCGTGACTTTACGCGTATTGCGGCATCAGACCCGATCATGTGGCGCGATATTTTTGTCAATAATCAGGATGCGGTGCTGGAAATCGTACAGCGTTTCAACGAAGACCTGACGGGCCTGCAACGCGCCATTCGTTATGGCGATGCGCAGGCGTTGCAGGATATGTTTACTCGGACACGGGCAATCCGGCGTCAGGTGATTGATGCGAAGCAGGCTGATTACCGCTATCCCAATAAATCTCCGGAAGCTGTGCCACAGCCAGCGGACCCGCGTAAAGCGTCCGGTTCAGCAACCTGATCCCGATATCGATATGTGTATTGCCGCTGCTTTCATCGGGGCTGGATAGGCCGCCGAGAATGGTGGACGCCAGCATGGCGTCTTTTTGTTCAACCATGCCTTTCTCAACCAGAAAATGCAGATATTCCAGATGACCGTTGAGCCGGGCATTCATCTGCCCCGTGGGTTGAAGCTTGTCATCCAGTGTCAGTAAGCCCGCGCCTTCACCCTTGAGCGGCAGTTTTTCAAAACTGAAATGATTGACCGTTATCTGGCCCTTGGCGTCACGCCACAGGGTCAGGCTTTGGGTGTCGGTTTGGGCAGGCAGGTCAAGGGGCAGGGGGCCGCGTAGTTCAAGTTTATCGATGGACCAGATGCTGCGATCCAGCGATCCTTCGGCATAAGCGCCTTGCGGCAATGTGAGTGTCGCTTCTGCCCCTTTGAAAGGCATGCTTTTCAGCGTAAAGGCAGGAACGATCACATTCTGCGCCTGGCCTTGCCAGTCTGCTGCAAATGTTGCCGAACCATGAATTTCTACCGGGCCGGGGAACCCGGTCAGCGATGTCAGGCGAATTTCTGGCGTGTTCGCGATCTCTTTCTTCACGATGCTCGCGACCGTAAACCACCATGCCGTATAGCCAAGGCCACCAAGGCAGATGAAAACGACAACCAGAATGGGGATCAGGAGTTTTTTCATGATGCAGGTCTTTTCTGTTGGGGAAGGCGGGGATTGGCAGCCAGAGCTTCCAGTTCCAGTTTCTTGCTTTCTGTTTCAAGCAAGTACTCGATTTTCTTTGTCACAGCGGCAGGGTCTTCACCGGGCAGGATCGGCGGCAGAAATTCAAAAACAACCTTGCCCGGCCATTTCAGCCAGCTGCGGCGCGGCCAGAAGACACCGGTATTCAGCGCCATCGGTACAATCGTCAGTCCTGTCGATGATTGCATACGGGCAACGCCACCTTTATAGGGCTTGTCGCCAGCCGTTTGCCATGTGTAAACGCGTG
>JAMHVA010000261.1:0-2057 GCA_035904625.1 Alphaproteobacteria bacterium
GATGCCGATTTTGTGCACGGTAATGTCAGGGTCGGAAACCTTTTTGATGGCGGCGGCACAGGGCTTGATAAAGTCATGCTCGGTGAATGCCTGAGCACGCCATGCGGCTTTTTACAGCCCGGCCTCTATGAGCCGATTGAACGCTCGGCCTGTGATCCGCTTGGCAAGGGGCCGGCGACCTATGAAGACGATATGTATGCGTTCGGTGTTACGCTGGCTGTACTGCTGCGTGATAACGACCCGCTTGCCGGATTTAGTGATGATGAAATCATTGCTGAAAAAATCGAGCAGGGCAGTTATGCCGCCGTCACCGGGAAGGAACGCTTTACCGGCTCCCTCCTAGAATGTCTGCGCGGTTTGCTCAATGACGACTGGCGGCAACGCTGGACGATTGACGATCTGGTCACGTGGATGGAAGGCCGCCGCGTGCATGCCAAGCAAAGCACGAATGTGCGCTTGAAAGCTTCACGTCCTATAGAATTCGTGCAGGAAAAATATCTGCGCCCGCAAATCCTTGCCCTTGAGATGCCGCGGCATCCGAAAGAGACCGTCAAGCTGGCAGAGGGCAATGAGCTGACGCAGTGGCTGATCCGGTCGCTTCAGGACAAGCCGATTGAAGATCGCACCGAAAAGGCGATGACTCAGGCGCTGGAGGGCGGGACATCCGGCTATTATCAGGACCGGCTCGCCTGTTATATCGCGCTGGCGCTGGCGCCGCCGATGCCGGTGATGTTCCGCGGGCTTAAATTCATGCCGCTGGCCTTCGGCCAGATGATGGTCGATGCCGTTCTGCAAAGAAAAGACCTCAACCCGTTCGTCGAAGTCATCCAGAACCAGATGATCATGTACTGGATCAGCACGCAGGAAACCGGGTCAGCAGACAGCAACGAAATCGTCATGAAGTTCGATACCTGCCGTGCGTATCTACGGCAGGCCATCGTTGGCTACGGGATCGAGCGCTGCGTCTATTTTCTGGCACCGGAAAGTCAGTGCCTGAGTGAAAAACTTAAGGACTATTATGTCCGAACTACCGAGGACCTGCTCAGGGCTTATGAAGATATGGCCTCGAAGGGCAATCACCCGCAGGAATTTTTCGATCGGCACATTATTGCATTCCTCTCTGTGCGCGACCGTCAGGTTATTGATCCGTATGTGCCGGACCTCAACTCCGATGAAAAACACCGGCAGTCCCTGGCGACGTTGCGCGTTTTGGCCAGCATTCAGAAACGCTCCAAGATGCCGCCGATGCCGGGCGTGACTGGCTGGCTGATCGATAGCCTCGATCCATTGATTGAAAGATTCCATGATCGTGAAACCCGCACCCGCCTGCGCGCCCAGCTCCAGAAAATGCGTGACAAGGGTGACATCGATAAACTGTCTAGCCTGTTCGACAACCCGCAGATATTTCAGGAAGATTTTAATGCGTTCCGCAATGCGATGAAGAATTTCGGTGCGTTGCGGCAGGAGCACACCCGGCTCAGCGCCGACCTTGAGAGCGACCGCGCCTTCGGGCAGGGGACTGGGCGGCAAGTCGCCGCGATGATCTCCGGTATTTTTGCCGCGTTGATCGTGGTGATGTACATGGTCTTTAAATTTTCAGGCGGGAGCGGCTAATGGCAAAGAAAAAAATGGGCTGGCAGCTCAGAATCGTTTTGTCAGTGGCCGCCTGCGCGGCGGTCCTATTTCTGCCGACGACGGCGCTTTTCTTTGTCGGCATGTTGCCTACCATCGCGGCGCGGGTGATCGACCGGACGCCAGAGAAGACCAAAGTCCTGACTGTCGGGTTCATGAATTTCGCCGGGGTTTTCCCGTATTGGTATGATTTATTAGAGCTAGGCCATAAATTCGACAATGCCATGGTTATCTTAAGCCAGCCGCTGACGATCGTTGCCATGTATGGCGCAGCCCTGATGGGCTATGTGATCGAATGGAGCGTCACCGGCTTTGTCGCCAGCGTTATGGTGCAAAAGGGTAAATCGCGGCTGGATAACATCAAAAAGGCTCAGGAAACTCTTGTAAAACAATGGGGTCCCGAAGTTTCGGGCGAAATCCCGATG
>JAMHVA010000262.1:0-3686 GCA_035904625.1 Alphaproteobacteria bacterium
TCAAGACCCGGCTGAAGGCCTGGCTGTCGCCTAAGTATAAATATCTGAACCGGTTCCATATCGCTCCGGGAGCGGTTGTGATCGATCTCGGTGCGAATGTCGGCGAGGTATCGGAATATTTCCTGAATCGCGGTGCTGTTGTTCATGCCTATGAACCAAACCCCCATGCGTACGAAGTTCTTCATCACCGTCTGCACAAAAACTCCCGCATTCACCTGCATCAGGCAGCGGTGTCGAATACGACGGGTACAGCGAAGCTGTGGCTGCACAGGGACCATCAGGGTGAAGAGGTCAAGTTCTCTCAGGCCGGATCTCTGAAAGCCGAAAAGAACAACCTGTCATCTGACTTTATCGAAGTGCCCGTGACCGATATCAAAGCCGTTCTGGGGGCTCATGATCATATCGCCTTGCTGAAAATCGATATCGAGGGCGGAGAATACGACATCATGGACGAAGTGCTGGCGCAGGCACACAAGATCGACCATATCCTGCTGGAGACTCATGAAAAGAAAAGCGAGGCGTTCCGTCTGCGGAATGATGAATTGCTGAAGGCGATCGCGGCGTCCGGCCACGGGCAGAAAATTTGCCTTGACTGGTTCTGACCTGTATCTCATTGAAATATAATAATAAAATTTATGTTTTCTTGACATAATGCCATGTCTTGGATATAATGCACGTCAGAATTCAGCCCAAGGGCGGGGGACAATGACAACACAAACGCGCATGGCTTCGCAGCGTGCAGTCATGGGGCAACAAGGGTGGCCTCAGTCTTTACCTGAATTGTTTGAACGTGATCCCGTCCCGTTTTCATCGATTCGCCATATGGCCATCGACCTTCAGCGCAAATTTCTCAATAACAGCGAGCTTGTGCAGATCGCCCGTCATATAGACCAGAATGTCGCTCCGGAATTCAACCGGATGGGTGTTCCGACCTATTGGGTCTATTGGCCAAGATACGCATGCACGATGCCCAAAAACCTGAGAGAGTTACAGCAGCGCGGTCGTGAGCGGATTCTGGCCGAACTCGACTACGATATTCACCCGGCACCGGGTGATCATATTCTGCCCAAGAATAATGATTCAGCGCTTTCTCATATATTCAAGGGAGAGAGTAAAGACCTCACCTTGACGCACCAGCGGCTCCGGCGTGATCGGACGCGTCTGCTTCTTCTATCGGGCGTTTACTTTAACAGTTGCGTTGCCGCAACGGCAGTTGATGCGTGTAATCGCGGATATCATGTAGCGGTCATGACGGATGCTTCGGATGCGCCTGAGAACCGCGCATATTACGCACGCGATATGGATGAGGCGGGTGTGATTTTCACGACCTCTGAAGAGGCGTTTGCCGTATTGAGACAGCAATCGCAAAAAGCGGCAAACGGGTACCATCCATAATGACAGTTTCACCCTCCATCCCGCCGACATTGAGAGAGCTTTTCGCGAAGGCGGATACGCGGCGCTGCATTCATATGGCGATTGATGTGCAGGAAATGTTCATTCATTCCGAACGTATTGAAGAGATTGTCCAAAAGATCGGGCGCGTGATTGCGCCGTCATTCTCCGGACTTGAGATTCCGACATATTGGGTTTACTGGCCCACGAATGATAAGAATTTCCCTGCGAACATTGATGGGCTGGATGTGGAGGAACTGCATTCACGCGGTGGGTTCCTGTACAATGTCGTGCCGTCGGCGATTGATATCGTTATCCCCAAAAGTGACAGTTCGGCGCTGCAGAACTATGGCTATGATCGTAACAAGCCGACATTGACGAAACAGAAGCTCATGCAGGATAACCCCGATATCATTTTTGTCACAGGGTTTGCCTATGAGGAATGTGTACGTAAAACGATCCTGGACTTGCGCGAAATGGGCTATCAAGTGGTGTTGTTGGAAGATGGCACCGATGAGCCGGAGGATAAGAATCTGCGCGAGCAGCAGCTTGTCGAGGCTGGCGTCGTATTCGCACGCAGTGAAGATGCAGTTGCAGCCGTAAAGGCGTTTCATGCCAAAGGGCCTGTGCGCTTCACATTCAATTCATAGATGATAGATCGGTTAGCGACCGGGAGCGCCGACACCACCGGTGGGGCCGCCCTCTTTATTGAACTTGCCGAGGTTGCCCAGCATCTGTTGCATGATCGTCATCTCGTTGCCGGAGGTCGGGGTTTCGCGGCCCACATACGGAACGTCCTGACGCTTGCCTTTGACGTCCTGAATATTCTCGACGACGCCTTCAGCATTAAACATGACAACGATGGTGCGTTCGTTTTTCACTGACTCATCCATGATGCCTTTTTTCTCGGTCGTCTGGCCGAGGTAATACCAGACCGTATCGTCGAACGGCGCGACGGTCGTCGGCGAACCCAGCTTGCGCAGGACGTCGGTGCGGGTATCGGTGCCTTTCTGGACTTGCTGCAGTTTGTAATCGTCAACCAGATTGCCCCGGACATTGACTGTCGGGGTGCAGGCTGAAGCTGTCAGCAGGGCCACGGCGGCAAGAAATGGTAGAATCGTGTTTTTCATCATGTTCATATCAATGGAAAATGTTATATATCCGCCGGTTGCCGAAAATCAATCACGCAGGTGAGGTTATCCATGTTGTTCGGATTCTTGAAGAAAGCAGGCCCCGAGGACCGCGCGGCAGGGATTTTATATCCGATTATCGTCGAAAAGGCCCGCACCCCCGATTTTTACCAGTTTCTGGGGGTTCCTGATACGATGACGGGCCGTTTCGATATGATCGTTCTGCACACGGTTCTGGTCGTCAACCGCCTGCGGGACGAGGGAAAAGCGGGTGGCAAGCTGGCGCAGGCGCTGTTTGACCGTATGTTTGTCGATATGGACCAGTCTTTGCGCGAACAGGGGGTCGGCGACCTGAGTGTTCCGCGCCATGTGAAGCGCATGATGAGCGGTTTTCATGGTCGCCGCGATGCGTATGAGACGGCGCTGCAGAGCGACGATCCGGCTGTTCTGGTCGAAGCGCTGACAAGAAACCTGTACGGGGCAGTTGAAACGCCAAGTATTGATATGGTAAACAAGATTGCGGATTATGTCCGGACCTGCCGGAATGGCCTGAAGCGCCATAACGTCAATGACCTGATGAATGGCAGGCTGGTATTTGCGGAAGTGAAGCGATGAGCAAGAAGAAGACAACAGCACTGGCGCCCGCGCCGGAATGGTCGGTTTCGGTCGATGCCCAGACTGTGACGAACCACCCGCAGAAACTGCGGATTTCTGCCGGTGAAGGCGAGCGCAAGGCATTGGCAAAGCGCCTTGATATTCATCAAATCAATAGTTTAAGCGCTGATCTTACACTGTATCGTGAAAAAGGTAATGTTATCCATGTAAATGGATTGATGAAAGCGCATGTTGTGCAGTCGTGCAGCATCAGTGCTGACCCGGTCCAGACCCAGATTGAGGAAACGTTTGAAGGCTGGTACGCCGATCAGGACCGGATCGTTATGCTGGCCAAGGCCCGCCATGAAAAGCTGGGGCGGCTGGCCGATTCAGAGCTGCCGATCATGGATGAAAGCGAAGACCCTGAGCCGCTGGTGAATGGAATGATCGATGTGGGGGAACTGGTGGTCCAGAGCCTGTCTTTATCACTCGATTCGTTTCCGCGCCGCCGGGGCCTGGAAGAGGCGGAATCCGTGGACGTTCTGGTCGAACCGGAAGGTCAGGCCTTGC
>JAMHVA010000263.1:0-1556 GCA_035904625.1 Alphaproteobacteria bacterium
ATGCGCGGATCGGCAGCCACATCGTCTTCATAATCCTCCGCCACCAGATTGCCCTTGATCAGCGGAACAGCCACCATGTACTGCAGACAGTGATCGCGGTCCGCCGGGTTATGCAGCGGGCCGGTTTTGGAAATAATACGAATTGCCGCCTCGTGCGTCGTCAGCACGATCTTTTCGATATCATTCAGGCGATTTTTCACCTCCGGATGCAGTTTGACCGCAGCCTCAACGGCTGTCTGGGAATGGAACTCCGCCGGGAATGAAATCTTAAACAAGATTTGTTCCATTACATAAGAACCATAAGAGCGCTGGAATTTAAACTCGTCGCCCTTGAACAAGACATCGTAGAATCCCCATTTCGGCGCGGTCAGAACACCGGGGTATCCCATCTGCCCCTGCTGTACGACAATCTGCGCCAGACGGACGGCGCGCGAGGTGGCATCTCCCGCCGCCCATGATTTACGCGGGCCTGCATTCGGGGCATGGCGGTACGTACGCAATGACTGACCATCAACCCATGCATGCGATAGCGCATCGACAATCTGGTCATAGCTACCGCCCATCATCTGAGCCGCGACCGCGGTCGAAGCCACCTTGACCAGCACAACGTGGTCCAGACCCACTTTATTGAATGAGTTCTCCAGCGCGAGGCAGCCCTGAATTTCGTGCGCCTTGATCATCGCGGTCAGCACGTCTTTCATCGTCAGGTCAGGCTTGGTTTGCGCCACCGCCAGAATGGCGCCCAGATTGTCGGACGGATGCCCCCACTCCGCCGCCAACCACGTATCGTTGAAATCAAGCCAGCGCACCATGCATCCAATATCGAACGCACCCTTCACCGGGTCGAGAACATCAGCACGCCCCGGGACCTTCACGCCGTTCGGAACAATCGTGCCCGGCACAATCGGCCCCAGCATTTTAACGCAGGCGGGAAATTGCAGCGCCATGATACCACACGCCAGCGTATCCATCAGGCAGTAACGCGCCGTACGATAAGCCTCCTCGCTCGTGACTTTATATGTCGTCACATAGTCGGCAATGTCGGTTAAAACCTTGTCCGGTGCCGGACGGTCATTCAGATCGACATTATGTGCGTGAGCGGCAGAACCCATGGTATTTCCCCGGTTTGTTGTTGACAGATGCATTCTAGAAGCAGGATGACAAATTGACAAACGCTGCTTGCAACGCTAAATAAATATGAAAATAAATATAAGGGTGTTGCATGACATATACGTATAAATCAGCGCGGCTGATCATTCCCCCGCCACCGCCGCCGCTGGAACCCACAGGCAGCGTCTATGCGAATCCCGGAATCCCGCGTGCCGATTTCATCAACGCAGCAGGTCAGGAAATATCCCTGAGCCTGAAAGATATGCGCGCCATCCTTGTGACGGGTACAGCCCCCCGACCTGACGATATTCCATTTCCCGATTTACGCGCCGGGTTCCGTGCCGCTCTGAAATTAATGCCGCACACCCACAGCGACCTGAGCAATGCCGATGTCACAGCAGCCTATAACAGCCACCCGGACGATCCACATCCGTATCCGTCTATTT
>JAMHVA010000264.1:0-8561 GCA_035904625.1 Alphaproteobacteria bacterium
CAGCGCCTTCCTCGAAGTGCATGCCGGTTCCGGCGGGACGGAAGCGCAGGACTGGGGCGAGATGCTGCTGCGCATGTATGTGCGCTGGGCCGAGAAAAAGGGTTACAAGGTTTCGGTTCTTGACCGCAGCGATGGGGAAGAGGCCGGTATTAAATCCGCGACCATCAAAATCGATGGCGACAAGGGCTATGGCTGGCTGAAATCGGAAAACGGCGTTCATCGCCTCGTTCGTATCTCGCCGTATGACGCCAATGCGCGCCGCCATACCAGTTTTGCGTCGGTGTCCGTTTCGCCCGTGATCGATGATACGATTGAAATCGAAGTGCTGGACAAGGATATCAAGCTGGACACATACCGTTCGAGCGGTGCCGGTGGTCAGCACGTCAACACGACCGATTCTGCTGTGCGCCTGACGCACATCCCGTCAGGGGTGATCGTGGCCTGTCAGAACGAACGTTCCCAGCACCAGAACCGCGCGACGGCGATGGCGATGCTGAAAGCGCGTCTGTATGAAATGGAAATACAGAAGCGCGAAGCTGAGAAGGCTGCTGCCCATGGCGAAAAGACCGATATCGGCTGGGGGCACCAGATACGCTCTTACGTGTTGCAGCCTTACCAGATGGTTAAGGATGCGCGCACAGGTTTTGAAAATACCGATGCTTTCCGCGTGCTGGACGGCGATATCGACGGCTTCCTTGAATCCTATCTGGCGCACGGCGTCGAACAGGCCGAGGAAAAGCGCAAGGGCAACGGGTAACCACAATATAACAGCAGATGGCAGACATGAAAAAACAGGGTCTTATTCTTATCGCGTCTCTTCTTTTGTCTGCACCGGTCTTTGCGCAGGATAGCGATACGCTGATCACGCCGACAAGCGGCTGGCTGGTGGGGCCTGCACTGGTGAGTGAAAGCGCCGATGGCACGACGCCGTGCCTGATGGCCAACAGTTTCAGCAATAATTTTGAAATTCGGTTTTCAGGTGGTGGTGAAAATATTCTGGCGATGGCTGTGAATGTGCATCGCCCGACATTTGAGGCGGGTTCCAGTTATCTGATCACGCTGGGTGTTGCTGAAGGCGAAGGCGTCGATCTTCCGGCACAGGCTTTCAGCGCGGATACGGTTATCGTCGATATGAAGCTGGACAAAGGGTTCTATCAGAACCTCAAGAAGGCGCAGTCGCTGTTTGTCAAGTTGGGCGACAACCAGATGGAATTTTCGATGCTGGGGGTGGGGGATGGCCTGAAACGTATGGAGTCCTGCTTCTCCCCCTCAGCCAAGCCGGCCTCTGCTGCGTCCGCCGGGCACGCCGTTGAGGGGCAGCATGTATGGAAAGCCGATTCCGGCACCGTGACAGCGGCACAGGCTGAACCCTCGCCGGGCGCGGGTTCGGCAATTCCGGGTATTCGCAAGCTGGATATGGCGCTGGCGTCACCGCAGACCGCAGCGGGGCAAGAGGCTGCCGAAGATCATGCCGATACCGGATCGGCATTGCCGCCGGTGGACGGGGATATGGCCGTTTCCCCGAACGCTCCGGCACCGGACCCCGTTCACAGTCAGGAAGTGGCGGCACCGGGTGATGATGCGGGACCGGTTATTGAAGACGTCGCCGACCAGAATGCGCCGGACATGAATATACCCAAGGCCGTAGCGCCTGCAGTGCCGGAGCCACAAGCCGCTCCGGTCGAGGCGAAGCCGGATATACTGCTTCCTCCGGCGGGGCAGCCAGCGGCCCGGGCATCAGCCCCGGCCCAGCAAATGCGCTGGCGCGTCATGAAGGGGGCGAACCTGCGTGGCATTCTGGATGTATGGGCCAAAAGCGCCCAGGCACAGCTGGTTTGGCAATCTGATCAGGATTTCAGTGTTCTTCAGTCCGTCGCGCAGCAGGATACATTCGAAGGTATTGTCCAGACATTGCTGGCGCAATATCCGGACGATCAGCCGCGCCCGTTTGGTAAAATCCATGTTGATCCGGCGACAGGCCAGAAAACCCTTGTGATTGAAGCGGATAAGCCTGCCGTTTCCAGTGCGGACGAGGGGAATTACGCCCCGATCATCGCGCCCTGAGGCCGGTAAAGGTTAATAACCCTAATCTGCGCTCTTTGCTTTCCAGAAGAAGGTGTGTATTCTTTCCGGGTCATGGGGTTAGCCCCTGATTCGCGATTTGGGGGCCTGCTTACGGCGGGCAAAACAGGGACTGCACAAAATTCATTTTCGGAGCACTGTCATGCGCATTCGTCATCTTCTTCTTTCCAGCGTTGTATTCGGCGGTATCGCCGTGATGTCGGCGTCGTCGTTCGCGCAGACAGCACCGGCTGTCGTTTATAAACCGCAAGGGGAATGGGCGGTCACGCGCGTGGCGGCAAAAGGTCCCGGCAAAGACCCGTATTGCACGATGGCGCGCCGCTTTGGCGATAACACGATTTTGACATTTGCCCGCAATGGCAAGGACGAAACATCGTTGGCGATGGACTTTCAGCCGAATACGCTGGCCAAGGGGCAAAGCTATTACGTGACGTTGTCTGCCGGTGCCGATGAGAAGCGCGCGTTTGACGTGACGCCAGTTTCAGACAAGGCGATGGTCATTCGTCTGGGGCAGGATGCGAAGTTTCATGATGCCTTGAACCGTGCGGGTTCCCTGAACGTCGATGTGGCCGGCCTTCAGTTCAAATTCGAATTGCCGGACATGGAGAAGGGGCATCAGGATCTTGGTGGTTGCGTGACCAGCATTGTCGAACCCGCTGCGGGTGAACCGACGACACAACAGGCGGCATCTGCGCCTGTACCAGCGGTCACACCGGAGGCGATTATCAGTGCGCCTGCGAAGGCAGCGTCTGTCGGTAATCCTGCGCCGACACTGAGCGAGGCAGAATCTCTCCGCGAAGAAAATATGCGTCTGAAAAACGCGCTGGAGCGTGAGCGCCGGGAGTATGAAGATCGTTTCATGAAGGAAAGCGCCGGCAGCAGCCAGGTTTCCGAAGTGATGGAAAAACTGAAGCTTCTTGAAAAAGAGAATTCGGACCTGAAATATCAACTGGCTGATGCACGCAGCATGCAACCGAAGAGTAAAGCCGAAGCCCCGGCTGTCGTTGCCGCTCCGGCAGTGTGCGCGCCGACAGTGTCTGGCGAGAAAGACCCGGCGGTGCAGGCAGAGCTTTCCTTGCTGCGTGAAGAGAATACACGCCTGAAGGCCGATCTGGCCGCGCAGAAGACAGCGATGGTCGAGCTTGAGATGAAGGCATCTCAAGCCGCTGAGGCCGCGCAGGGTGACAGCAAGAAGTGGGCAACCGATACGGCCACTATTTCCCGCCTGCAGTCCCGCGTGGACGAACTGAGCGCACAAAATACAAAACTGCAATCCGACCTGACAGCGGCGCAGGCGTCTGCGTCTGCATCTGCGGCGGCCAGTGTGAAAGACGATGGTTCGATTACATTGTCCCAATTGCGCTCGGTTGAAGCACAACTGCGTTCCGTTGAAAACGAGCGCGATACACTGCGTCTGCAAATCGACAAGATGGGCGAGGGTGGTGAAGACAAACTATTGAAACTCTCCGGTTCCGACTGGAATCTGGAACAGGCAACGCGCCGTTATAACGAAGCGGAACGCGAAATTCGCCGTCTGGGCACGCAGCTTGAGCAAGCCCGTACAAAATGTACGGCTGAAAAGAAAGAAATCGAATACATGCTGTTCGATCCCGAAATTGCTACCAAAGAACAGATCAGCAAGCTCATGACGCTTGAGCAAGAACTGACCACGGCGAAAGCTGAACTGGCCCGAAAAGATACGGATGCCGGGGGCAAACTGGATGAATATCAGCAGAAAATCGCAAGCCTGGAAGGCGAGCTTCAGACAGCCAAGCAAGGCACTGTCGATGCTGAAACTTTGAAGGCGCAAATTACACAAGCACAGGCTGATAAGAAACAGCTGGAGCAGCGTGTGGCGCAACTGGAGCAGGGCAGTGTCGGTGGTTCGGCTTCCGTGAATGAAAATCTGGCCCTGAAAGATCGTATTGCCATCCTCGAGGGTGAGAAGTCCGCTCTTGAACAGAAGCTTGCCTCTTCTATCCATCCTGCGGCAGGTACGCCAACGGCTCCGATCCAGCAGCAAGTCGTTGCTGCCGTCAGCACGCAATCGCCTGTGGTTGAGTCCGTAGCGCCGGTTCCGGCTGAGCACGTCGCATCTGCCGATGCGCGTATGCCGGGTTCTGTATCGACAGAACCTCTGGATAACGATGTTTATGGCGGGCCTGTCGCGTTGTCGCCGAAATCCGTAACACCGTCCAGCGGCTTCGTCTCCACGCAGCAGGCTGTTGTGGCGGCTGTCCCTTCGGCGGCTCCGGCGGTATCGCTGATCACAGCGGATGCGCTGGCGGGCCAGCTTCGTCAGGCGGGTCTGAACCTGACCTCCGGAATCAAGAAAATTGAAAAGGCATCGGGTCCGTCATCCGTGGCGTATAGCTGGGATATGGGCGGTCTGTTTGGCAGCGCCGAACAAGCGCCGATGCAGAACCCCGAGCAGTTCAAAACGCTGATCAGCAAGTATCTTGATAAAACCAAATCGCGTTGTGCGGGTGACTTTGCGGCATCTCCGGTGCCTGTAGAAAAATCGGGCAGCGTGCTGATCGAGTCTTATGAGATCGCCTGTATCGGTGCTGACGGCAATGGTGCAACCGCGGCGCTGGCCTTCTATGGCCGGAACGGCGTCTTCACAACTGTCGCACATGAAGCCAGCATGGACTCGATGGATCTGGCCATGGATGCACGTGACCGTGTGATCGCCAGCGTTTCGGGTGCAACGGTTAAGTCAAACTAGTTTCAGACCGCGGTAGAATCTGAATAAAAGAAAACAGGCCTCGCGGCCTGTTTTTTTATCTTCATGTGGTTGCCTGTGATTAGCGATTGCCGCCGCTCATCATTTTGTTCAGTTCGGTTTGCATGGTGGCGATGTTCTTCTTCAGCATCTCCATGCGCTCTTCGGCGTTCTTGCCCATCGGGCCCATGAACGGTGCCCATGCCTTCATCGCGTTCTCGAACATTTCCATGTTCTTGCGTGTCAGGTCTTCCATCGCGGACATGGCCGACGCCGGGTTCATCATCTGTGCCATCGGGTTGGCGTTGTTGCCGCCCATCTTAGTCATCTGTTCGCGGAACTGTTCCTGGTTCTTGGTGAACGCCTCGAAGCTTTGCTCCAGATAGCTGGGCACCAGATTCTGCAGGTTGTCGCCGTAGAAGCCGATAAACTGGCGCAGGAAGTTGGTGGGCAGCATGTTATGGCCCTTTGATTCCTGATCGACGATGATTTGTGTCAGTACCGAACGTGTCAGGTCTTCGCCGGATTTGGCGTCGTAAACGACGAAGTCACGGCCTTCCTTAACCATGGTGCAAAGATCGTCCAGCGTGACATAGCTGCTGCGACCGGTGTCGTACAGACGACGGTTCGCGTACTTCTTAATCACTGTGGGTTTATCCTGTTTGGGCTTTGCGGTTGTGGTCATGTTGATGCCTGTTGTCTGATAGTCAGTGTAACAATGTCGTGGAACCCGTTGTCATTATGCACATAAATCAGCTTACGCAAAGGGTTTCTGTGGCTTGATCCACCTTCATGGCCTATAGTCCGGGAATGTCAGCCGATACGGATATTCAGATACAGCTTGAAGGCTTGCGCCATGGGCGGCGGCCTTTACCGGCTTTTATCGGCATGGCCGGGGCTCTCGCTGTATCCCGTGCCGATCAGCTGGCAATGGTGCAGGGGCTTAAGTATTACCAGAATCATTCATTCAGGCGTCCCGACATCGATCGCTCTGTAATATGGCAATCTGGCGCTGCCACACTGCGTCATGTCCCGTCCATGGGAAAGCGGCACCTGTTGCTGGTGCCCTCGATGATTAACCGGTCGGTGATCCTCGATCTGTTGCCGGAGCGGTCGTTTGCCGGGTGGCTTGCGGCGCAGGGGATTGATGTCTATATCCTCGACTGGGGCGAGCCGACGCAGGACGACGAACAGCAAAATCTGGATGATGTTTTGAATCAAAAACTTCTTCCATGCCTTTCTTTTCTCAATGAAAAAACCGGCCAGTATGATGCACTCGGGTATTGCATGGGCGGAACGCTTCTGGCCGGGGCCGTTCATCTGAACCCGCCCGGTCTGGACAAAGTTGTATATCTGGCCAGCCCGTGGGATTTCCATGCCGGTAACCGGCAACTCCAGCAGCAGGTTTTGCTGGGCACACCGTCAGCCCTGCAAATGACGGAAGGGGGGCGGGTATTGCCAAGCAACTGGATCCAGTCAGTCTTCGCGGCTGTGAATGCTGAAAGGAATATCCATAAGTTTCGTGATTTTGCCGCTCTGGATCAGGGAAGCGAGCAGGCACGTATGTTTGTCGCGGTCGAGGACTGGCTGAATGACGGGGTCGACCTGCCGGGTGATCTGGCACGGGCCTGCCTTGTTGACTGGTACGGTCAGAACAAGCCTGCCCGGGGCGAATGGTTATTATCAGGCTCTGCCGTTGATCCATCAACGGGAAAACACCCGGTTCTGGTGTTTACGTCGAGCACCGACAGGCTGGTGCCGGAGGAGTCGTCGCATGCGCTGGCGGACCGGATTGGTGGGGCATGTAAAATGACAACCTTATGTGGTCATATTGGCATGATGACCAGTCAGCGGGCAGAGACCGAGGTCTGGAAGCCGCTGTTTTCATGGCTTTCAGCCAAAACTTGACATTCCTCTCAATATTAGTCATAACATCGCCATCTTGTCCAAGAGGCTATTATGAACAATATTCAACTTTGCATTTCTGATCAGTTCCTACTTCTGGCCAAGGGCAGCGAAAAACCTGTTCAGGTCATGCGTGTCGATACCGTCAGCCGGTCATATTTGATTGGCCGTGATCATGGCGGAGAGGCTGCCCGTGCAGGGACCCCGATGCTGGACGTTATAAGCGTATGTGTCGATGGAAGAGAAGATGGCGACCGTATCCGGCTCAGGGGATTTGTATCCGGGCATCCGCTTATCGGGGGCGATGGAAAAATTATGAATACGTCTCTTGTGACGGCTTTCCACCTGAAGAACGGGGATGTCGTCCAGACATCATATGGTCTCAGAAAGCAAAGCCGAAACGTGGCCCCCAAAACTATCGGTATCAAGGATGTCGTCGCTCACACGCCGGCATAATTGATGCTGCAATGCAATATCATCATAAAAATCCCCGTCCTCCCCGGGGATTTTTTACATGCGCGTCGCTTGCAATCGACGGCGATCTGGCAATAATGAAGCGGTCTTTCGATCCGCTCAGAGGAGTTCGCCTTATGTCACAAAATGATCCTATTGTTATTGTTTCTGCCAAACGCACGCCGATTGGTTCCTTCAATGGTGGGCTGTCCAGCCTTCATGCCCATGAACTGGGCGCGCACATCATCAAGAGTGTTGTCGCCGATGCGGGTATCAATATCAGCGATGTTGATGAGGTTCTGATGGGGCAGGTTCTGACAGCGGGCGAGGGGCAAAACCCGGCGCGTCAGGCGGCGATACTCGCGGGCGTGCCGCAGGATCGCACGGCCATGACGATCAATCAGGTTTGTGGATCAGGTTTGCGTTCCGTGGCGCTGGGTTTGCAGGCGATTGCGAATGACGATGCGAAAGTCGTCGTCGCAGGCGGTCAGGAAAACATGAGTCTGTCGCCGCATTGCATGCACCTGCGTAACGGCACCAAAATGGGCAACGCCGAATTCGTTGATACGATGATCAAGGACGGCCTGTGGGATGCCTTCAACGGTCATCATATGGGGATCACTGCCGAGAACATTGCGGAGAAATATCAGATCACGCGTGGCGCGCAGGATGAGTTTGCCGCCGGTTCCCAGCAGAAGGCGGAGAAAGCCATCAACGACGGCAAGTTTAAAGCCGAGATCGTTCCGGTCACGATCAAGGGCAAGAAGGAAGATACCGTCATCGAGAAAGATGAATTCCCGCGTGCCGGTGTCACGGCGGAAAGCCTTGCCAAGCTGCGTCCGGCATTCAAGCCTGATGGGACAGTCACAGCGGCGAATGCGTCTGGCCTGAATGATGGTGCTGCCGCTGTCGTGCTGATGCGCGCTAGCGAAGCGAAGAAGCGCGGCTTAAAAGTTCTGGCGACCATTCGTTCATGGGCAACCGCGGGCGTTGATCCTGCCGTGATGGGCACAGGCCCGATCCCGGCATCGCGCAAGGCGCTGGAGAAGGCCGGCTGGACCGTGAAGGATCTCGATCTGGTTGAATCCAACGAAGCGTTCGCCGCGCAGGCTTGCTGTGTGCTGAAGGAACTGGGGCTTGATGCGTCCAAGGTCAATGTGAATGGCGGCGCGATTGCGCTGGGCCACCCGATCGGTGCATCCGGTACACGCGTTCTGGTCACGCTGTTGCACGAAATGGCGCGCCGCGATGCCTCCAAGGGGCTGGCGACGTTGTGCATCGGTGGCGGCATGGGGATTGCGATGTGCGTCGAGCGCGATAAATCGCTGGACCTGAAGTCCGTAGCATAATCGAATAACAAGAAGGGGTGATAATGTCGAAAGTAGCAGTGGTCACG
>JAMHVA010000265.1:0-3689 GCA_035904625.1 Alphaproteobacteria bacterium
TCATGCGGCGGCAATAACCGGCAAGATCAGAAGCCGCAATGGTCAAAGGTTCCGTCCGGACGAACTTGAGCAACGCAGGGTATTTTTCCGCTGTATGCGTCAGCAATGCCGATACCGTATGGATATGCTCAAGGCCGCCTACAGTGCCACGGCGCATCGCTGCCGCCGCCGCGCACCATGTTGCCTGCCCGGCCAGTTCGCCATCCTGAATGATGGATGTTTCATGCGGGCTGGGCTTACAGCCCGTCTGAACCACATGGCGAATGAACGTTTCTTCCAGAGCCCCTGCGCGATTGAGCCAGAAATGATTGCGCTTCATCTGGATATCCATCTGGTTCACGGGCGTATACAGGCGTTCCTGAATATCCTTGACCCATTGCTCATCGGAAATGAACGGCACCATCCAGACCATCGGATCATCGCGCATCGCGCCGATATTGATCTCATCATCCGGATCAAACGCTTCGCTTGTGCCGCGCTTGATGAATGTCGCATAGCCATGGAAATTGCAGACAAATACCTGCGCCCGCTCGGCCACCCCTTCATGTACCGGGAACTCTATATCGATTACGTTGTATAAACGTTCTTTCTTTTCGGCATTCGGATCAACCGGCTGAATGTACGGATAAAGCATTTTTCCCGGCATATCGTCATGCGCCAGCACTGGCAGCAGCAGCCCCGTGCGGTCATGCATATCATCTGCGGCGCTATGCATATCCTTATACTTTCCGGCCACCCTCTTACCACCCTTGGACGGCAAATTGTCACGCATATCCTCATCGTCGGAAATGACATTCAGGTGAACCTTCACGACGGGCATCACAATCGACGTATCTTCAAGCCCCTCCAGAATATCGTCCGTTGCGGCGACAACAGCAACGACATCAGGCACAACAACAGGATCAGCAGCAGGCTCCTGCTCCACAATTTCCGGCGCAGTCAGGCGCTCCAGTTCTTCCCATTCCAGATCATCCGGGTTTGGACCTTTGGCGACAGGGGCCGCCACAATGACTGACGCTTCTGGCTTGTCAAAACTCCAGCCCGCAAATCCGCCACTCTTCTTCGCAGCCTTGCGAGCCCTTTTCACCGCATCCCATGACGGATAAACAACGGAAGGCACAGTCTCAGCCTGAGATTCAGCCTGAACGGGCGCGGGATCGACAATGACATCAGCCACGATCTCCTCGACCGGAACGATTTCAACCCATTCACGTATCGGCGCGTGATCAGGAACATTCAGCATAAGGGGCGCGATATCCGCCGCCGCCAGATCAATCATGACAACGGGATGGGTTTCAGCAACCGCCAGCGTTTCAGCATGCCTTTGTAAGGCTGCATCCGGGGGCGGCATCACAACAGAAGGCGCCGCCGGGCGAACAACCTGCGGAGGATTAAGCCAGGATTTGTCGGCAATCCATTGGCTGTTCTGGTCACGCCAATGTTTATGGGCCCCGATCATCTTCTTCGGAACGAACCCCAGCGTAACAGCCTTGGTAAAATGTTCATCCAGTCCCAGATGATGCAAAGACCGGAACAGATTGACGGATGCCTCCGTCCCCAGACGGCTCAGAACCTCGCGGGACTGCTGGATGGCCTGACGTTGCAGTTCCACTGCGCCAATCCGCTCCGTCATAACCGTATTCAGGGGAATGTCGCCCAAAATCGCGGTCAGTATATGCTTGGCCTGATTATGCTCTCTTTCGGACAGCGCGTGAAAATCACGTGAAACGGCTTGAGTCAGCGCACCATACAAAGATGCACAGTCCGTCATCATCTTGTCGGGGGTCACCCGGCCTTCCGACAACCCCTGTGACAGCGATGCCAGACGTTTTAGATGTCCATAGAAACGAGATTGCACAGGATTGGTCGCCTGCGCCTCCAGCACCTTCAGTTCTTCCAGCCTTGTCCGGACGACACGTTCAACTTCGTTGTAGACTTGAGCAACGGAAGCCTCATCCATCCGATCATTCTGCGCACCCCCGTTACGGTGCACCTGTTGTTCCTGCCAGCGTGCATAAAGTTTTGCATACCTGACCGGCATCTTGTTCTCGGACATTGCCTTATTGAACAGATCTGCCATCTCATACTTATGAACCAATTCGAAAAGGCCATGAATGGCCTGCGGCGACAAGTGATCGAGGACGCGCCGGCGAAATGCGATATTCAATTGCTGCTCAGCCGGCGTCTGAAGACTGACCAGAGCGTCATCCTGGCGTAAAATCCCGAGATAAACCTCAAAGTTCGAGACCACAGACCCCTTTTCCTGCGGGCCGAATACATCAAAACCGGCGATAGCATGGCGTACGAGATCGCCAACAGCCGCCGCCGAGCGATTGATACGGGCTTCCTGTTCACGCTCCCTTTGCTTGGGCTTCATCTGGTCGATATTGACGGCTGATTCAGCGATAATCAGATCTGCATAGCGCAGAAGAGAATCGTAATAAGCTCTCTGGAGCGGATGCTGCGCCTGATCCCGTATGGCAGCAACGGTGTTACGACGATGGATGACAGGCGGCTGGCTTGCCAGTCCTGCTGTATGTGGTGCCTCTGGTGACGTTTCCGTGGAACGTGCCGGTTGCTGGGTTTTTATCCATGCGTTATAGGCCTTCTGCATCTTCCACGGCACAAAATGCTGTTGCATGCCTGTCTGGAAAATCGGCTCCATCCCGTATAAATGCACGGTCTGGAAGAATGCCTCGGCAGCGCGGGACGATAATCCCTCCAGAAGTTCCTTTTTAAATTTATCATTCAGGGCCGTTGCACCATCCGCGCCCGCCTTCTGTTCCCTCGCCGTACGCACCCCCAAAAACGACCCCAGATTTTCAACGATGACGGTCTTGTCTTCAGGGCGCATCTTATCGGCATGCCGGGCAGTATGATGAACAAATTGAGAAAGAATGACGCCAGAGTCTTTCACAATCGCTGCATACATTTTCTGCGGGGACATTCCCTTGTAGCGATTGTTCCCGAGATTGAGATTCAGATAATCGACAAGAAGCTGATAGACGGCGGCCTGTTCCGGATTCTGCGTGGTGTCTTTCATCTGCTGAAATTTTTGCAGCTCTTGCGCAATCTCCTGCGAAGGTTCCGCATTATTGAGCAACTCCTGCCCCAGATGCTGTCCCACGACATTGATCATTTGCAAAGATTCACGTACCAAACGCCCAGACATTTTTATGACCCTCCGGTTGTCCGATTGGTATGCAACAGGAAGAAAAGTTATGTCAATATTTATCTGCCCCAATCCTGCCATATTTTTTCATAATTTTTTATTGCGTCATGCGTACCTATATGTTAATTCGCACCCTTCTTTTTTCTGCGTTTTATTGTGGAGTTACGATGAGTTACACCGAAAAATTCACGGCTGCCGTCCGTCACGCCTTCGCCGACAATCCACATGTCCTGTCCGTGCTTGAAAAAGGCCCGGAATGCATCACACAGCTCGGTTTTGCCATGGACACGGAAATCAGACTTTTTGACCTGAATACCATGATCGAAAAACTGGATGTTGCCGATGACCAGGAAGCGCTTGGCAATACGCGGGAACTGGTGGCGCAGTGGAAAAAGCTTCGCGAGAAACGAATTGTCTATAAGGACTGCCTGGAACTATATCCGCCCCTATATCGGGGACCCAGCTTTAGAATCTAATAATATCAAGGGGGAATGGGGCGACTGATGGGACTCGAACC
>JAMHVA010000266.1:0-2343 GCA_035904625.1 Alphaproteobacteria bacterium
TTCCACACCCTGCCACACCGATCCGATTGATCTTTACCGGGCACTTCGTTATGTGAACCCTTCACCTTATTTGTTTTTCCTCAAACTCGACGATTTGACAATGATCGGCTCCTCGCCCGAAGTCATGGTGCGTCTGGAACAAAGTGATGTCGAACTGCGGCCGATTGCCGGCACCCGCAAACGCGGCAGGACCGAGCAGGAAGATCGGGCACTGGCCGACGAGCTGCTCTCCGACGAGAAAGAACGAGCCGAGCATGTCATGCTGGTCGATCTGGGCCGCAACGATCTGGGAAGGATTGCCGAAACCGGCTCAGTGCAGGTCAACCAATACATGGTTGTTGAAAAATATTCTCATGTCATGCATCTGGTGTCCAACGTGCGTGCACAATTGGCCAAGGGCAAGGACGCGTTTGACGTGCTCGCGGCAACATTTCCCGCCGGTACGCTCACTGGCGCGCCCAAAGTCCGCGCCATGCAGATCATCGACGAACTTGAACCCGTGCGACGCAGCGCATACGGCGGCGCGGTGGGCTATTTCAGCTTCAGCGGCAACATGGATCTGTGCATCACCATTCGCACCATGGTCATTAAAGACGACCAACTATTCGTTCAGGCCGGCGCAGGTATTGTCTATGATTCCCAGCCCGAATTTGAACACCAGGAGACGCTCAATAAAGCACGCGGCATGCAAATGGCTGTGAAGCTGGCCTGCAGCGGATTTGTTCTCGAAAATGGAAACTAGGAGCGCCTGATGATCTTGATGATTGATAATTACGACTCATTTACATTTAACATTGTCCAATACCTGGGGCAGATGGGTGAAGATGTCCAAGTTTATCGCAACGATAAAATCACATTAGATGCCATCCATCGGCTCAACCCGCAGGCGATTTTTTTATCGCCCGGCCCCTGTTCGCCCCGCGAGGCGGGCATCACGGTCGATGTCATTCGCGAGTTTCATACATCCGTTCCGCTGATGGGCATCTGTCTGGGACACCAGTCTATCGGTTTCGCATTCGGCGGCGAGATCGTCCGGGCCGGACGAATCATGCACGGTAAGGTCTCGCCCGTTCGGCACGACGGTAAAACGATTTTTGCGGGATTGCCCAATCCCTTTACTGCCGGGCGCTATCATTCGCTTGTCGTGCGACCAGAAACCCTGCCGGGCTGCCTGGAAGTGAGCGCCCAGACCGCCGAGGGAGAAATTATGGGTCTGCGACATAAAGAATTTCCGGTGGAAGGCATTCAATTCCATCCCGAATCAGTGCTCACCCCGCAGGGCAAAAGAATTTTACGGAACTTTTTAAAAACACTTGGACGAAAGGAGTGTTCATCATGATTAGGGAAGCCATTGACAAGGTTGTGAGAAAAATCGATCTGCCGGAATCGGAAATGATGTTGGCTATGGGAGAAATCATGGAAGGCGAGGCTACACCCGCGCAAATCGGTGCGCTGATCACGGCGCTGCGCATGAAGGGCGAAACGGTGGAGGAAGTAACCGGCGCCGCGCGCATCATGCGCCAGAAAGCCACGCGCGTGAATGCCTGCGCGACGACCATTGTCGATACCTGCGGTACGGGCGGCGACAAGCTCAACACTTTTAATATTTCCACAACAACGGCGTTTGTCGTGGCAGCAGCGGGCATTATTGTCGCCAAGCACGGCAACCGGGCCGTTTCCAGCGGCTGCGGCAGCGCTGACGTTCTGGAGTCATTGGGCGTCAACATCAGCATCGATCAGGAAATCGTTGAAGAGTGCATTCAGCAGATCGGCATCGGCTTTTTGTTCGCGCCCAAACTGCACGGCGCAATGAAATACGCCATCGGCCCCCGCCGCGAAATAGGCATCCGCACCATCTTTAACATGCTGGGTCCGCTTACCAATCCGGCAGGTGCTACCGCTCAGCTTCTGGGCGTTTATGATCCAAAGCTCACCGAAATGTTTGCCGACGTTTTGAAAAACATGGGAACAAAACGGGCGTTTGTTGTGCACGGATCGGATGGACTGGATGAGGTGACGATTACCGGCGAGACCCGCGTGGCGGAATTAGAAGACGGCATTACCCGCACCTATAATATTCATCCGAAAGATTACGTCGGGAAAATCTATCCGCTGGAAGATATCCGCGGCGGCGATCCGTCTGTAAACGCTCAGATTACCCGTGCTGTGCTTTCCGGCAAATCGGGCGCATGCCGAGATGTTGTGCTGATGAATGCCGCCCTGGCTATTGTGGCCGGGGAAAAAGCAGCAGATATTAAAGAAGGCGTTAACGTTGCCGCTGACTGCATCGACAGTGGCGCGGCCGTGAAGAAGTTGCAGGCACTCATTGAAATGAGCAATAGT
>JAMHVA010000267.1:0-6427 GCA_035904625.1 Alphaproteobacteria bacterium
CGCGCGTAACAACGGCAGTGCTCCTGCCGGACAGGCATCTTCCCGATCACGGCCCGACCCGTTCGCGGCGCCGGATATAGCCGGAATCGATATTCCCGGTACGCTGGATATCGTGCATGTCGACGATTATCTCCCGCTGGGTGGAAACGGCACGGACCCCGCGCTCAGAAACGGTCAGCGGCATGAACTTGTTTTGCAGCCCGCACAAAGCGAAGGTCCCTTTGTGCTGGTCGACAAGGAGCCGACCCGGCGCGACCCTCCCCCTGCAAGACCGCACGCGGGTGGCCCGAAGAGATAAGCGAAACGGTTATCTAACCCTTCAAGATCATCCCGTTTCCTGATACATAGGGAGGCAGGATGATTTTTAATGAAAAAGGGTTCAATCCATGATCGGCATATGGGGGGCTAACGGCTTTATCGGGCGCCATCTTGCCAGCACCCTTCATGATGCGGGAAAACGGGCCCGTCTGTTTTCCCGGAACTGGAATGATTTTCCGGTGCCTGCCAGCCCGAATCTGGAGTTCATCACCGCCGATTTTGAAAATGCCGACCCGGCAGATCAGGAGATATCATGCTGCGATACGCTGGTTCTGCTGGTCAGCGCCTCTATCGTTGGCACGTACGCTCATAATCCGGAAGAAGAAAAAGCACGAAACGTCACACCCTACAAACGGTTTCTGGACAAGCTCGCATCCGCCGGAACATCATGCCGCCATGTGATTTTCTTATCATCCGGCGGCACCGTATATGGCCGGACACCGCCGCACCCCGTTGCTGAAACAGCCGTGCCGCAGCCAATCAGCACCTATGGCCAGGGAAAGATGGAAATCGAAAGGCTGATCCATAATTTCAGTAGCAAAACCGTCTGCAAGACAAGTACCCTTCGTGTTGCCAATCCGGTGGGGCCTTGGGCAAAACGATCCAGCCTTGTCCATGCCACGATGCGCGCCGCCATTGATGGCACAACACTGGCCGTGCGGGGCGATGGCAACATCGTCCGCGATTACATATCCGTGCGTGAGGTCGCCGGGTGCATCGCGCAGATAATTGAAAATCCGCCACCATCCGATCTGTACAATGTCGGGACAGGTATCGGGCATACCGTTAATCAGGTGATCGATATGGCAAGGCAGATCACAAACAGGCCCATCGCTGTCGATTATCAGGACAGTGTTCCTTACGATGTTCCCTACAATGTTCTGGACTGTCAAAAAATACTGAACGAAACCGGCTGGCAGGCCCGCATGAGTCTGGAACAATCACTGCATGATCTGGCATCCAGCCTCAGTCAATAAATCTATTGCGGTGCGTTCTGAAGCGTAAAGCCATAGGCCCGCGCCCGTTCCTGCACCATCTGCATCAGATAGGCATGGCGTTCGCGATTACCCATGATCAGATTGGCCTGCGCCGTCTGGGTAATATAGTTCAGGTCGGGAACGCCTTTCGGGCGCGGCCAGCGCATCCCCTCCTCCAGTAACCGTAGCGCCTGTCCGAACTGCCCCTGTTCCGTCAGAATCTTGGCAAGACCGATCCGTGAGTCGATCATCATCGGATCATGGCGCAAAATGCCGCGCAATATCTCAATCATCTGCTGCCGGCTGCCGGGGATGGCATCCTCGCCCGCCAGATACAGGATCATCGCCTTCAGATTCCGTAACGATCCATGGCGTGGCTGACGTTTGATCGCTTCATCGATATTTTTGATGGCTTCTTCAGCAATATAACGACGCTGTTCCAGCGTCTTTCGCGGCCCTTTGAGCTGGGTGAACCCGATATTCGCCCGCTGTTCATAAGGACGATAATAGCTATCCGGGGCGATGCGCTGCTCCCACTCGAGATAAAGCTCGGCCTCGTGCATGCGGTTTGACTGGATCAGGGCGAATGTTTTTTCATTCAGGTATATACCGGCTGTCGCCCGCCCGGCCCAGATGATACTGATGACCATAATCAGCACCAGAACCGCAAGCGCCATGCGCCCGCACCGGGTCGGCGGTGCTGCCTTGCGATCGTTCAGGATATGTTCAGTCGCCGCATACCAGAGCGCCAGCAAAATACCGACCGGAATGGAAATCGCCGGAAGATACAGGCAAAACGTCATATGCATATGAAGGCACACGCTGAGCAGCCCGGCGAACGGCCCCATAACCAGAAGATAATCACGCGGGTTGATTGCGGGAGCCCGCAAGGCGCGGATGGTCCGGCATAATACGCAAATCAGGAAAACATAGAGCAGGATATAGCCGGCAATTCCGGTCTCAAGGCCGATTTGCAACGGATCCATATGAACAAAATATCCATCACTGTTATCTGTCGGCTGTCGATAGGATGGATAATAAAAGAAGAACGTCGCCAGCCCGGTCCCCAGCCACAAATGATCCTTAAACATCTGCAAGGCCGACAGCCACAGGGCCAGACGGTCATGCATGCTGACCGACTGATCGAATGTCAGCACCTCGCGCAAATAATCGAACAAAGCGCCTTTCATGATGAAGTTTGTTGTAAACACCATGATCAGGATGGCAATAACCAGCCCCCCCGCCAACATTTCAGGCCGCCGTGACTGACGAATAAGAACAGGCATCAGAACAGCAAAACAAGCACCCGCAGCAACAAAAGCTGTGCGGCTATTGGTTGCCATCAGGGCTGCAAAGAATAAGACCGCCAGCAATCCCATAACGGTCTTCAGCCGCTTGTCCCGCACCCAGAACGCCAGGGCCAAAACCGGAAACAATGCGATATTCATGAATACGGCCAGATTGTTCGGATCAAGGAACGGGTGCTTGACGCGCGTGCCATGTTCCCCACCGAACATGAAAATATACTGATAAATATCCCAGAACATGACCGCCATGACAGTGGCCGCCGCGCCCCCCGCCATAAAAAAAAGCATGGTTCGTGACGAGGACCGTAGCGTTCCGGAAAAAAACAGGAACGGTATCAGCAAGAAGATGACGGCAAAATACATGCTGGTGTAAAAAACCGTCGACCACAGCACGGACACCAGAAGATATAAAAAGAATGCCGCGATGGAAACGGTTGTCGCCGTCACCGGCATTGCGGTATCGCGGGTGCGCCATGCATGCCACAGAACGAGGAACGCCGCCAGAATCGAACACAGGATAGTCGGACCATATTTCAGATCGTCAGTGCCATAAGTAAACACCGCAAATCCCAGCCCGGTCGCCATCAGCAAGGCCACGAGAATGCCGGTCACATGGGCGCAGAATAAGGAAAATACAGGCATGAAGAATGAAAATCCCGACAAGGATGCTTATCACCCCACGCAGTCTATCGCGTTTCAGATGCATTCCAAAGATGTTTCAGGAGCACAGGTCAGGTGCCGGATGGCCGTAATGTTCCCGCCATATATTCCTTGACCAGAGCCGATACAAGATCCTGATTATCGCTGCGGAAACCCGCAGGATCGGCATGCTGCGCCAGCAATGCCGGAACCAGCGATGCAAACATCGCCGGTGGCCCGGATATGTATATCCTCGCACGGCTTAAATCGGCTTCGTTTTTACGGATGAGGTCGTGCAGAGGGTCGGCCACAACCGGATGAAAACTGAAATTCGCAACCTGTTTCTCCAAGGCATCGAATTGCGATTGCAGGTACAAATCCGCCTGTTGCTGCACACCCCAGTACAGGCTTAAACGTCCGGCATAGGAAGACGCAATCGCTGTCTCGGCGATCGCCTTCAGCGGAATGATGCCAATTCCGCCCGCTACCAGAATTTGGTGCGGCTTACCATCATCGCGCCATGTACAATTGCCAAACGGCCCTCGGATAGACGCTGAATCACCCATCTGCAATTTTGTCATCGCATAAGTGCCAAGCCCTCCGTTGCCATTATCCTTGATATGAAGCTCGATATCAGCGCTGCCGGGTGTACAGGCGATTGAATAATACCGTGGTTCGCATGTTTCCAGCGTCAATTCGACATACTGACCCGCCTGAAACGGGAATGGCCGTTCAGGCTTCAGACGCAAGATAAGCTTGTCTGCATGAAATTTTTCAATCCCGGAGACAACCGCACGATAAGATTCGTTCATAGCAGACAACCCCGTCATTTCTGCATCACCATCAGGAATGTGCAGACATTCAAATCGTCATCGGTCCCTTGTGGCAGTGACGCATGGATATTGCAACGATCGATAGGCAAAGAGGGCCAGCGAATGATACGGGGAACCTCAACCGTAAAACCGGCGGCGCGCGCCATATCAACCATATCACGCATACGCAGGCGGTTGGTATAAAACCCCGCTTTGCGAACCCATCCGCTTTCCCAGAGAGAAGGTGAAAAGCGTAAACTGTTCAGGCTACCACCCAGATGATCATGCAAGTCGACCCAATGGCGCGACAAGCTGCCCGGTTTGTGAATTCGATGTAATTCATGCATCAGCGGCTGGAATTCATCGCGGTAAATATGCTCAAACACAGCTGTTGAATAAGAAAGGTCAGTCTGCTCCGCAGGCAATGCACGAACGGACGCCAAGCCTTCGGTCAGATACGTGCTGCCCGTGAAATCGAGAATAGCCTGACGATCAAATGCCTGCGGCACCTCCCCGAACAAGGCCCCTTGCGCCACCAGATAATCATAGAATGCCCGATAATGCGCATCGTCCTTGCGCGCGAAATCACCGGCATCGATCAGGCACGTGGATGAAACGCCCGCGGCCTTGCCGGACAGCGCATGGCCGATACTGTCGCCCGGACCCAGTTCGAGACACACGCCCGGCACGCTACCTTTATATTGCTGATAGGCCTGAAAATGATCGCTGAACCCACCCTGAAGATTGGGCAGCTTTTTATCGACATCGCCATGGCGGAAAACACCCAGCTTGGCCCACAGGCCATACGGCACCGGCATGCGTGAAAGCGCGATCTTGATCGCCATTTTCAGCCACCACGGAATACGCTTGCCCCGGGCATAGCCAGTTGAGACCACAGAAATTTCAGTCTGTGCTGAAAGAATGTCTTCCGGAACGGCCACAGCCATAAAATTCGATCCTTGTCTCGTCAATGGTCCAGAAAGTTCCTAAATAACAAAAGCCGACAAGTCAAACATAACGCCCCATTATATTACATAATCACAAATTCAGGATCACATCGCTGGTCTAAAGCACGAGAAAGCCTTATGCTGTCGGCAGTTATACTCATGCAAATCGCCAGACCCTCTCCCTATGCTTCGCAGTGTCAGCCAGAACAATCTTGAAATGATGGATGCCGTACTCCGGCAACAAAATTTCACAGATTTCATCATTCTGGATTATGCAGAAAACCTGCCGCCGCTTATTGAACACCTCTGCCGGACAGCGCCGTCTGTGT
This sequence comes from Alphaproteobacteria bacterium, assembly GCA_035904625.1. Lineage (GTDB taxonomy): Bacteria > Pseudomonadota > Alphaproteobacteria > Micavibrionales > Micavibrionaceae > Micavibrio_C. The sequence continues at coordinate 5,330 of JAMHVA010000267.1, forward strand.
CACGCATCCATGCTTTCTGCGAGCATAAACCGCCTGCACCGTTTCTTGATCGTATCAAGAATTTGAGAACCCAATCCAGTCCATGGCCGATCAGCGACCTGAGAGCATTCATCAATGCCCCCGCATCAATCGGGTTTGAAGACCACACCCCCATATATGAGGGCGATATCTCACGACTTCGGGGCTGGCAAAGCTTATATGCTGCGGGGCCGCTTCAAAGGCTTGATCGAAAGTTGCAGTCGCTGAAGCTTCCCGGTTTCTGCGCAAAAATTCTAAACCGCACATGCCTGCATGCAGGTACGCTAGCACAAGCTATAATCCCGGGTCTGCGCCCATCATCAGGCGCGATCACGGGCACATTTGGCGATAGTGCCATAACGATCTGCTTCGATGGCGGCCCGGAGAAAGACCATTATGGTGAAAACCCCCTTCTCGTCAAACGGATGGAGAAGTTCCAGACCCTTCTGCAAGAAACCGGTCAACACAGTAACCGCCACAGCGCCTTCTTCATTGGCGCCGGTGCCCGCCACCTTTACATAGAAAAAATCCTGAACGCTCAGGATGCGGGCAGCCTTGGTCATTTTACCATTTTCTGCACCGGACTTTACCGCCCTCGTGCTCTTGTGGTAACAGCGCGACGTGCTGGCGGCCAATTCTATAAAGGCAGCAATACAGACACATACAGCCAAACAATCTATTCCGACCACTGCCTGTCCGTCGGGGCCGGCGACAAAGAACTGTGGTATTATACAAGTCCCAAAGAATCATGAAGTTATATAAGAACCAGTCTATTCAATCGATTGCCCTGATCGCCCGTGAAAATCCGCGTGCCGTGGCGCTCACCTGTCTATGCCTCTTTCTGGCAAGTTTTCTCGATGCGGTTGGCATATCAGCCATCTTTCCTTTAATATCTGTCGTTTTGGATACGCACGCGCAGCTTCCTGAATCGCGCCTGACGGATTTCATAACAGCCATATCCGTTTATGGGCCCTACACCCTTTCACTAATCGTGATGGGTTGTTTTGTTCTGAAAGCCATCGTTCTATATTTTGCAATGTCTGTGGTCGCAAAGCAGGTTGCACTCTTCTCTCACAAACT
>JAMHVA010000268.1:0-6712 GCA_035904625.1 Alphaproteobacteria bacterium
TACGCTGGAAATCTATGTGCTGCACCTGCTGACGTTCAAGGCGCTGGGTGTCCTGACCCAGCCGGAACGGTTCCAGCTGTTCTCTTTCCACCTGTTCATGCCCTAGCGGCGGAACTTCCGGTATAAACGGCTGAATGGGAAGGCCAGCAATCCGGCGTAACTGTTCGGGACCGTGGATTGTTCTTTGGTGGACAGACCGTAACCCGTCGGCAACCTGCCCGCGGGGAAATGGAACGTCCCGAACAGAATGTCGATAAACGGAAACATGACGACGTAATTCTTGTTATAGGCTTCGCGTTCGTTGGCGTGGTGCCAGCGATGGTAATAGGGGCAGACCAGCAGATAACGGAGCGGACCCTTGAATTCCACATCCAGATTGGAATGGGTCCAGTAATCGACGGCTTCCATCATAATGGCGGCGATGAACAGTCCTTCTGTGCTGAACCCGGTAATGTGCAGGACAAATGTGTTGAACATGATGGCCAGCCCCAGATCGACCGGATGGAGCCGGTTGCGGGTCAGCCATGTCAATTGCGGGGCGCTGTGGTGGACGGCGTGAAATGACCACATCCACATATGACTGATACGGTGCCGCCAGTAGATTGTGACGTCCAGCAGAAGCAGTGCCAGCAGAACTTCCAGGGCGAATGGCAGCGATTGCAGTTGTTCCTTAAAAAACTGGAAAGGGATCAGCGTTTTGAACAGGTCTGAAAACATCCAGACGAATAACGTCGTCATCAGGGGGGCCAGAAACGCGTTATTGGTCAGGGCAAAGCAGAATTCCGTGCCGAACTGGCTGTTGAAAAAAGACGATTGGCGGTCAACCGGTCTCAGTTTTTCTACGCCATAAAAAGCCAGCCCGATGGCGAACAGCTTGAAAAGGGTCAGGAGCAGTAAATCTATAAATGCATCGCCGGTCAGGTGGATGTTCATGGCTGTGCTTCCTGACCCTCGGCTTCGGGCATTTTGCGAATGCTGTTGCGCGCGGGCTTGTCGAAAGAAATCGGATTTTTATTATCGGTGTAAATGTCGGTCGGATTGCTGTCCGGCGTATTTGTGAATGTATAGATGATATTCACCATGTAGGAATCATCGCTATCCCAGCCATTATAATCCGGATCGACGATATTGCGCGTGATATGCGGGAAAGCTGCGCGCAGCGTATTATCGAGTTTCTGGCTGAAAGCGCCCGAAAAGTTGGGAGATATGATGAAGTTACCGGCAACAACCCCGCCGGGGTTCAGGGCTTGTTTGACCTGCATAAAGAATTCGTAGGTCACGAGATATTCTGGAATGGTCAGCCCCCCGAGATAGGCGTCCAGGAAAATGATGTCGAATTTCTCATTCTGGCGCATCAGGTAAGAACGGACATCTTCAGCGACAAACTCTTTATTGGCCGTCAGTTTTTCCTTCAAAAAGTCGCGTTCTGCAACGTTTTTCACCGCTTTGTCGATATCGATATAGACGTATTGATTTTTGGTGTCTTCCAGCCCGAATGTGAACCCGGCGGCGCCCACAACCAGAATGCGCTTGGGTGCGGAAGTCGGGTCCTTGGCTAGGGGGGACAGATAATGTTTCTCAACGAATTCAACGTATTTGTGCTTTTCGCCTTTGGGTCCCAGCAGCGATGAATCGTTGTTATTCATCATGAAATGCCGACCGGTTTCGTCTTCGGTGATGCTGATCGTGTTATAGGCATTGTTGGAAACGATCTTGAAATTATCCATCATCATCGGGCTGTTGACGTAGAGGCCAAACGCTGCAACGAAAAGAACGGACAGGACAGGGGCTGAGGTTTTCTGTTTTGTGATTACCAGAATGATCGCGGCCAGCATGATAAAAATCATGTTTACGGCATTGTTCACGCCGGCAAAATTCATCAGGATCAGGGTCGAGAAGATCGCGCCGAAGAACGATCCCACAGTGGAGCAGAACAGCATCTTGCCTGTAATTTGAGCGAGCTTTTCAGACGAAAAATAGTTGCTGACCAAAGGAACGGTCTGCCCCAGCAGAAAAACCGGAGTCACAAGGAAAAAGAGGGAGTACAGCGTGACGAGAGCGACGCGATTTTCAATGCCCGCAGACAGCAATCCCAGAAAAAACATCTGTATGAAAAGGTAGGAGAGGCCCGGCAGCAGGAAAATCGATGAAATCAGGACGTTCCGTGTCAGTTTCTTCCTCACCGACATGTACCGGCCATGGGCCAGCCCGGGCTTAAAGCGACCGCCGACAAAATAACCGAAAGCCAGCGGCATCAGGACAGCGGCGATGATAATCGAGACGGTATCCGTACCATTCCCGATGAAGGGGGTAGTCTGCCGGATCGCCAGAAGCTCGGAAGAAAGGACAATATAGCCCTCTGTAATTATGACAAAAAATAGAATGGCTGCAAATCTCATAACGTCCACGGGCGGTTAGGGCTTCAACGTGTGCCAATAGTGCCCTCTTGCAGGGGGTATGTTCAACAGGAATCCATGCCCGGTTCAATGGCACCCGGGCAGGGGCATTTTGCAGCACCGTTCAGGACTCGGGAAAGTCCCGGATAATTATATTTTCTGCGCTTGCGCCGGGCTTTTTCGTATGCTAAATCCACGCTGCGTTTCAATAGTATTAGTGACTTTAAAAGCGGGGCTTTCTAAGGCATGGCAAACACTGGATCAGGACTGGTAGCAACCCGCTACGCGAAAGCTTTCCTCGATATGGCCGTTGAGGCCAAAACCCTTGATAAAGTTGAGAAAGATCTCCGCGAATTTGCAGCGATGATCGAAGCATCCGCCGACCTGCGCAAGCTCCTCAAAAACCCGCTGATGAACCGCGACCAGCAAAAACGTGCCGTGATGGCGCTGGCGCAGCAGGCGCAATTCCAGACATTGACGATCAACTTCCTCGGTACGCTCGCACAGAACCGCCGTCTGGCTGCGGTGGATGCTGTGCTGGAAGCATTCCGTCGCGAAGTATCCCGTCAGCGTGGCGAAATTGAAGCGCGTGTACAGACAGCCTATGCGCTGACACCGGCGCAAACCGATGCCCTGCAGAAAGAACTGAGCAAGGCGCTGGGTTCCAACGTGACCCTCAACGTTCAGGTCGCCAAGGATTTGCTGGGCGGCATGATCGTGACCGTCGGGTCCCGCATGATTGACGATTCACTGAAACGCAAGCTGGAGCGTATGAAGCGTACGCTGTCCGGCTCGCGTGCAGCTTAACGAATATAACGACGACAAGACTGACTTCTAAACAAAGGAAAAGTAGAAAATGGAAATCCGTGCAGCAGAAATTTCCGAGATCCTGAAAAAGCAGATCGCCGAGTTTGGCGCGCAGGCAGACGTGGCCGAAATCGGTCAGGTGCTCTCCGTCGGTGACGGCGTTGCCCGTATTTATGGTCTGGATCAGGTCCGCGCCGGTGAGATGGTTGAATTCCCGGGCGGCATCAAGGGAATGGCGCTGAACCTCGAAACCGACAATGTCGGCGTGGTTATTTTCGGCGACGACCGCACGATTAAGGAAGGCGACATCGTTCGCCGTACCGGCGAGATCGTTCAGGTCCCGACAGGCAAGGGTCTGCTGGGCCGCGTGGTTGACGGTCTGGGTAATCCAATCGATGGCAAGGGTCCGATCAAGGACGCAAAGATGAGCCGCGTGGAAGTGAAGGCTCCGGGCATTATTCCGCGTAAGTCGGTGCACGAGCCGATGCAGACAGGCCTGAAAGCGATTGATGCGCTGGTGCCGGTTGGTCGCGGTCAGCGCGAACTGATCATTGGCGACCGTCAGACAGGTAAGACCGCTGTGGCTCTGGACACGATCCTGAACCAGAAATCAGTCAACGCATCCGCTGGCAGCGACAAAGACAAACTGTTCTGCATCTATGTGGCTGTGGGTCAGAAACGTTCGACCGTGGCGCAGCTGGTCCGTGAGCTGGAAGAGCAGGGCGCGATGGAGTACTCGATCGTTGTCGCGGCAACAGCGTCTGATCCGGCGCCGATGCAGTTCCTGGCCCCGTATACAGGTTGCACGATGGGTGAATATTTCCGGGACAACGGCATGCACGCCCTGTGCATCTATGACGATCTGTCCAAGCAGGCTGTGGCCTACCGCCAGATGTCCCTGCTGCTGCGTCGTCCGCCGGGACGCGAAGCGTATCCGGGTGACGTGTTCTACATTCACTCCCGCCTGCTGGAACGCGCAGCGAAGCTGAATGACGACAACGGTTCCGGTTCCCTGACAGCTCTGCCGGTTATTGAAACGCAAGCCGGTGACGTGTCCGCTTACATTCCGACGAACGTGATTTCGATCACCGACGGCCAGATCTTCCTGGAAACCGGTCTGTTCTTCAAAGGCATCCGCCCGGCGATTAACGTCGGTCTGTCGGTTTCCCGCGTGGGTTCTGCAGCGCAGATCAAGGCGATGAAACAGGTTGCCGGTAAGATCAAGCTGGAACTGGCGCAGTACCGCGAGATGGAAGCATTCGCTCAGTTCGCATCCGATCTCGACGCGACAACACAGAAACTCCTCGCACGTGGCGCGCGCCTGACACAGCTGCTGAAGCAGCCGCAATATTCGCCGATGGCTGTGGAAGAGCAAGTTTTTGTGATCTTCGCCGGTACGCGTGGCTACCTCGACGGCGTGCCTGTGAATCAGGTCAGCGCTTACGAAGCGCGTCTGCTGGAAGACGTTCGTTCGAACGGCAAGAAAATCCTCGAAACCATCCGCACTAAAAAGGCGCTGGATGAGGCGCTGGAAAAAGAAATGAACGCCTTCCTGGAAGCCTTCACCAAGGGCTATATCGGAACGGAAGTGAAAGCGGCTTAATAGGAACTGGTGTAGATGTACATTTTTTCGCCGCATGAACGCGTACAACATCAGGGGCAAGAGGTATCTCTTGCATCTGTATGGGAACGTGCTGATCAGCGGGATGTGCCTTATGTTTACATGCTGGATGGTTGTGGTCTTGGTAACGGTGTTGCCTATCCTGTGACCAGAGAGCGGTTAATCGCTGAGCTTGCGGCCGAGTTTAAGTTTGCTCGTTCTACAGGGATGGGGCCATTTGTCCATGTTTTTGAAAATGCAGATGGTCAGTGGACACAATTTTCTGCGCGTGAAATGAAACAAAGACTAGAGAAGCAAGAATGCCGAGTTTAAAGCAGTACAGAATCAGGATCGCATCGGTTAAATCGACACGTAAAATTACGTCGGCGATGAAGATGGTTGCGGCATCCAAGCTGAAAAAAGCGCAGGAGCAGGCACAAGCCTCTCAGCCTTATGCCTCCGCCATGGCGGGCATGATGGCGCGTGTGGCATCCGGTGTTGTCGTTGGGCCGAACAGCCCGAAACTGCTGATCGGCACAGGTTCCGACCAGACGCACCTGCTGGTGGTTGTCACATCCGACCGCGGTCTCTGCGGTGGTTTCAATGCCAACCTCGTCCGCCGTACCCGTCAGGAAGTGCGCCGTCTGCAATCCGAAGGCAAGACAGTTAAACTGTTGTGCGTCGGGCGCAAGGGCCGTGATGTTCTAAAGCGCGAATTCAACGATCTGATCGTTCACTCTGTCAGCGGTCTGGGCGGTCGCACCAATCTTGGTTTCGCCGAGGTTGATGTCGTCAGCCAATGGATCCTCGAACAGTTTGGCATCGGCACATTTGATGTTTGCACACTGGTCTATAACGAATTCGTATCGGTCCTGACGCAGAAGCCGACATTCCAGCAACTGATCCCATTCAAATCATCGGAGGGTAGTGCTTCGAATGATAACCGTGCGCTGGATAAAGTCGAAGCGGTAACGTCTTCAAACTATCCGTACAGTTTCGAACCGGAAGAGGATCAGATCCTCGGTGCTTTGCTGCCGAAAAACCTCGGCATCCAGATATATCGCGCGCTGCTCGATAGCGGCGCGGGTGAGCAAGCCGCGCGTATGACCGCGATGGATAACGCGACACGCAACGCCGGTGACATGATCAACAAGCTGAGCATCCAGTACAATCGCGCGCGTCAGGCCTTTATTACGAAAGAACTGATCGAGATTATTTCGGGTGCGGAAGCCCTGTAACGGACACAAAGAATTGAATTTGGTTTAAGGAAAAGGAAGTAAAATGACACAATCAACCGGTAAAATCGCACAGATCCTTGGCGCTGTTGTCGACGTCCAGTTTGAAGAGGGCCAGGTTCCGGCCATTCTGAACGCCCTGCACACGGAAAACGATGGCAAGACCCTCGTTCTCGAAGTCGCACAGCATCTGGGTGAAAGCACCGTGCGCTGCATCGCGATGGACTCGACCGATGGTTTGGTTCGTGGTCAGACCGTCAGCGATACCGGCGATGCGATTAACGTTCCGGTGGGTCCGGAAACACTGGGCCGTATTCTGGATGTGACCGGCAAGGCTGTCGATAACAGACCAGAACCGAAAGCCAAGAAGACATACCCGATTCACCGCGCGGCGCCGTCGTTCGTTGAGCAGGCGACAGAAACAGAGCAGCTGGTCACAGGCATCAAGGTTATCGACCTTCTGTGCCCGTACGCCAAAGGCGGTAAGATCGGTCTGTTCGGTGGTGCCGGCGTGGGCAAAACCGTGACGATCATGGAACTGATCAACAACATTGCAAAAGGTCACGGCGGTGTATCCGTGTTCGCTGGTGTGGGTGAACGTACTCGTGAAGGGAACGACCTCTACCATGAAATGATCGACTCCGGCGTTATCAACCTCGACGGCGAATCCAAAG
>JAMHVA010000269.1:0-1793 GCA_035904625.1 Alphaproteobacteria bacterium
AATCCTTGTCTCCTCCTACAGAGATAAAATCTCTATATGCGAACAAAGAACCATCACCTCAAAAGTTTATATATTCAGGAATCCAGAATTGGCAAGCTTCGCGCGCAGCATAGGTGAGCTTCTGTGGGATGTGCTGCCGCAGCCTGCAAAATCAACAACAGAACAAATTTTCTTTTAGGAAAGATCCCCCATGTCTACGGAACTCGACGGTGTTTATCAGGTTTCATCGGCCAGCAATTATGACGGCCCGCTGGTCAAGCGCAGTGACGGCACCACGGAAATCCGAAACGGGCAGACCAGCCGCCGCGACGGCAATCATGTCCTGTGGACGAGCACGTTCAAGATTCTGAACGAGACGGAAGTGGAAATGGTGTCGGTCGCCGATCCGCGCGAGGCGCGCGATGATTTTGCCCTGCTCCGCCCCAATGGCACCCCGTCACGGGATATAACGACATATACGTCCGTCCTGCGGCTGGCACGCAAGGGCGACAAGATCCAGCTGTCGGGCCAGATCGAATACGGCAACGAGATTGTCATCCTGACGATGAGGAAAGTCGGCGATTAGTTCCGATGGTTCAGGCGTACAGCGCCTCGATAATTTTCTGCACCAGCTTGCCTGTCTTGCCGTTCTTGTCGGAACGCGGCCTGTATTCGGTGATTTCAACCACGTCGAAATCAGCCTCGCGGACATCGCTTCTAAGAAGTTTCAGAAACTCGGGTGCTTCAATCCCGCCCGGAACGGGTGTCCCCACGCCCGGCGCATAAGCCGGATCAATACCGTCGAGATCGATCGACAGGAACCCGGCTTTCGCACCCTTTTTGATGTGTGCGATGGAATCACGTAGGGCCGACGCCAGGCCGAACTGATCAAGATCGCCATTGGTGAAGGTTTTGATATTATGCGCGACAATATGGTGCATTTCCGGTTCGTCAATTGAACGAAGCCCCACAAAAGCGATATTCCGCGCCGTCAGCGCCGGCTTTTTTCCCGCCAGTTCCGAAAAGCGCTTTGGTCCCTCGCCCAGCAATACCGAAACAGGTACCGCATGGAATGTCTTGCGGCGCGATGTTTTCATTGTATGGATATCGGGATGGGCATCCACCCAGAGCAAGCCTGTCTTGCCCTGCGCTTTTCGTGCCCGCGCCAGACCGGCGACCGAGCCGATCGCCATTGAATGGTCGCCGCCGATTGTGACCACGCGGTAGCCTTGATTGAGGGCACTCTCGACATCATCACACAGGCGCGAGACGTGAAAATAGACGACATCTTCCCGGGCGGCAGACGCCGCCGCCGGGCGGGCTTTCAGGCCCAGCGCCTTGTAATCATATTCCGCCGTCAGCGGATCGCGCCACCAGTCAATATCGATCCCCTTGCGCCGCAGCGACGCCACGAGGCCGGAACGCGCCAGCGCCAGAGGCCCTTCTTCCGAGCCCCCGGAAAAAGCGCCACAGCCACACAAGTACGGAACAATACGAATCGGTTTCTTTTTCATGGTGAAACCATAAAAGAAATTGCAGCGCGGGGGCAAGAGGTCCTGTGTGCAGGGCCGCATTGAAAGACGGAAGGGCCTTAAAGACCGCACAGATGCGCCACCATCGACGGCCACGTCCCCAGATCGCGCCAGCGTATATCCAGCATGTGGCAGGATATGCAGCCTGCGCGTTCCATGATGGCACGGTCAATCGCGCAGGAGGGCATGGCAGCGAACGCCGCAGGGTCGAAATATGTATAAACGCCGTCTGCACGGGCGTTTTCTGCCACCTGTTGCGCGGACCGCCACAGATCCGGGGTC
>JAMHVA010000270.1:0-2034 GCA_035904625.1 Alphaproteobacteria bacterium
TTATGCCCATAATTTTTGCCTTTCACCCATACTGCCGTAAAACAGTGAATCGAATCTTAACATACTTTAGGCCTTATCCTTATTATCAATCTGTACCGCTTTTTGTGAATGATTGCCGTTGGTTGCGGTTTTGGGGGCTGCAATCTCTATCTTTCGCGTTTTGACCTCGGGCTCCAGTCGCTTCATGTCGATGTGCAAAAGTCCGTTATCCAGATAGGCACCCGAAACCTCGATACCGTCGGCCAGCACAAAACCGCGCTGGAACTGGCGGGCGGCGATGCCGCGATGTAGGTATACGCGCTCGGTATCCTCGGCTTGTTTGCCGCGTATCGTCAGCTGGTTTCTTTCGACTTCGATATCGAGATCATCCATCGTAAAGCCCGCAACGGCCAGCGTGATGCGCAGATCGTTTTCGCTTACTTGTTCAATGTTATAGGGGGGGTAACCCTCGCCGGCGCTTTTGCGCATGCGGTCTACGGTTTTCTCGAACTGGTCGAAGCCAAGAAACAGCGGGGAATCGAAAACGGAAAGTCTGGTGTTCATGTCTAAAAACTCCTCCTCAAAGCGAGTTGATATCAAACAGGGACCCGCCAAGGCAGCATCCCCTCATAAAGATAGACATATGCCTTTGGATTATTTTTTCAAGAACAAGCGGTCGCAGTAGCCGCACTCGACCTGGTTCCTGCCGTCGAACGCATACCAGACCTTGGGATGACCCAACGCGCCGTTACCGCCATCACAGCAAACCTGGTCGGAATCAGCCGGAACCTCAATAATTTCAGGAGCTTGCGGAGTTGCAGGACGGGTCATATTTTTAACCATTTATTAGCCAGTTTCGCCTTAAATTGGCATGGGGAAGACCTTTAGGCAATCCCCATACCGAGGGAACCGTTATGACGACCATGACCATGCAATTTACGGACAGCAAATCCATAGGTGGCCGCGAAGACCGTTACGAGGTCATCCGCGTCGATCCCAAGGCCGTGATCAAAAGCTGGCGGGATTCCCTGTTCAGCTTCGAATGGCTCAACCAGGACGGCTCCATACGCTCACTGGACGAATTGCCCATGCACGAACGCGACAAGCGCCTCAAAGTGGAAAAGCACCTCTCCTCGGGCCACAGCCTCGAACGCCCCGTTCTGGGCATAGGCGTGATGGACAACGTGGAAATCGGCGCGGGCCGTGATGTGTTCCTGACCCTGGCCGCCCGCGGGGCACAGGAAATCGAAGTCCATATCCCCAAATCCGCAGGCGACGAGTTCAAGTCCTTTCTCCGTTAAGCTTTTTCAGGCTAAAATAGCCTTATGACTCGGAATTCCACAGAGCGCGGCTCTGCCTTTTTCATTATCCTGATTGCCATCGCGATATTCGCGGCACTGTCCTTTGCCGTCATGCAGGGCAGCCGCGTGTCGCAGTCACAGCTCTCGGGCGATCAGGCCCGCCTTGCTGCGCAGGACATTATCCAGTACGCCAACGCGGTGGAAAAGGCAGTACAGGCCCTTCGCCTGCGCGGGTGCTCACAACAGGAAATCAGCTTCGAGGGCGCGGAAGACGGGCAATGGAACGGCAATTCCCCTTCCGATGAATCCTGCCATGTCTTTTCGCTTCAGGGCGGCAAGGTGCATTACAAGGATGTGGATACTACATACTACATCCCTGGGAACCCTTGGTCGGGCCTTTGGATGTTCATTCCCGACGAAGATTTCATCGGGGTCGGGACGAACGGATGCGCCGATGATTCCTGCGCCGATCTGGCGCTGGAACTGATGGATTTGAAACAGGACGTCTGCATGGCTATCGAAAAAATTCTCGGCGATGGAACCATCCCCGAGGACGACGACATCGCCGGCACGGGCTCCTATGTAGGCACGTTCGACAGCACACCCAATATCGTGGGTGACGACGATCCGGAACTGGCTGGACGCGGGGCTGCTTGCGTGCATGAAACCAACGACGGAACATACGCTTTCTATCAGATACTGATAGCGCGCTAAGTCTTATCGTTATAACTTCTTTTTCCAGATCGGGCCTTGC
>JAMHVA010000271.1:0-2160 GCA_035904625.1 Alphaproteobacteria bacterium
CTGCTTCCAACTCCTTCACGTTATCGCCTATCTCGACCACGACCAGCAGGCCGTCGTCAAATGCGCCTAGCTGCTGCAAGCGAAGGGCAAGGAGTGCGCGGATATGTGGATTGGCGATACGGAGAACGTCCTCATGCTTACGAAAGATGAGCATTGCGGGAGTCCTTGTACCAGCGCCAGGTCAGCAGCAGACCGAGTAGCAGGGCAGCGGCAAGGATGACTGCCAACATTGCCTTGAGGACGACGACCTGGACTGAAAGTGCGCCAAGCTGAAGCAGACCGGCTGCGATAGATGCGGCGCCGAGGATGGGCCAGAACATAGTTGCTCCTTTGAAATGAAATTCGGGAATGAAAAAAGCAAAGCGCCCCGGCCAGATGAACTGACTGGGGCGCTTTGAGGGGTGCGACGTTTTCTATTTCAGATTGGTGTACAATCTGCAGTGGCCTTTCAGCCTTGATAGCTTCCCTAAATTTTTTACTCTGTGTCATTATTTTGCCGCCAGTCTTGAAGCACCATCCAGACGGATAACCGTGCCGTTGAGATAATCATTATCGACAATATGAAGCGCCAGCTTCGCAAACTCCTGCGGCTTTGCCATGCGTGACGGGTGAGGAATATTGGCCGCGATGCTGTCCTGCAATTCCTGCGAAATCGTGCCGATCATCGGCGTCTGCACTGCGCCCGGCGCAATCGCCATCACCCGGATGCCCAGTTTGCCCAGATCGCGTGCCGCAGGCAGCGTCATACCGACGATACCGCCCTTCGATGCACTATAAGCCACCTGTCCGATCTGTCCCTCGAACGCAGCAATCGACGCGGTATTGATAATAACACCGCGCGCGGCATCGGGACCTATGGCGTCAAGCTTGGACATCTCCCCGGCGACCAGACGCATCGTATTATACGTCCCCACCAGATTGACATTGATGACCTTCATAAAGTGATCAAGGTCGGCAGGCCCTTCCTTGCCGACAATCCGTTTTCCCAGCAGGATACCCGCGCAGTTCACCAGCACGCGCGCTCCGGATGATTTTGTCACAGCCGCCTTGACGCTTTCCTCATCCGTCACATCGCACTGGACCGCAACCCCCTCGACATCTTTCGCGACTTGATTGGCAGCATCAAGATTGCGATCCCAAATGACGACACGCGCACCCGCATTGGCAAACCAAAGGGCCGTTTCCGCCCCCATGCCGGAACCACCGCCGGTAATGATCGCTGTTGTCCCTTTAATCTGCATATCTATCTCTCCACTGCCACGGCAACGGCTTCGCCGCCGCCGATACAAAGCGTCGCCATGCCACGCTTCAGGTTATATTTTTCCAGCGCCGCGATCAGCGTCACCAGCACGCGCGCACCCGACGCCCCGATCGGGTGACCGAGGGCACAGGCACCGCCATGCACATTCACCTTGTCATGCGGCAAGTCCAGGTCTTTCATCGCCGCCATTGTCACCACGGCAAACGCCTCATTAATTTCAAAAAGATCGACATCCTTCAAATCCCAGCCTGTTTTCTGCGACAGGGTTTTCAGCGCCCCCACAGGAGCCGTCGTAAACCATGCCGGGTCCTGCGCATGCGTGGCATGCCCCTTGATCGTCGCCAGAATGCGGCTGCCATTCTTTTCGGCAACAGAACGGCGCATCAGCACCAATGCCGCCGCACCATCGGAAATCGAACTCGCGTTCGCTGCCGTCACAGTACCGTCCGGCCTGAAAGCGGGTTTCAGCGTCGGAATTTTATCCAGCCTTGCCTTGCCCGGTTGCTCATCAATCGTGATCTGTTTTTCTTCCTTGCCAACCTTCACCGTTACCGGCGCAATCTCGGCAGAGAAATCAGCAACCTGAGCACGCTTCAGCGATTCAATCGCAAACGCATCCTGCGCCTCGCGGCTGAACTGATATTCGCCCGCGCACAGTTCGGCGAATACGCCCATCAGCTTGCCTTTATCATACGCATCTTCCAGACCATCCAGAAACATATGGTCGATAATCTGGCCATGCCCCATCCGGTAACCGCTGCGCGCCTTGGGCAGCAGGTACGGTGCATTCGTCATGCTTTCCATTCCGCCCGCAACCATGATGTCATTCGTTCCCGCAGTAATCAGGTCGTGTGCCAGCATGACGGCTTTCAGGCCCGAGCCACACATTTTATTGATCG
>JAMHVA010000272.1:0-2315 GCA_035904625.1 Alphaproteobacteria bacterium
CCCCAGCATGATCGGCCACAGCCGCATCCTCGATCCTGAACTGCGGACACCCGCCAAAGCCCGGCAAGTCGCGCGTCGCCTGACGATCAAAGCCGCCGCGCGTCTGCGCAGGAAAGAATTTTTCGCGACGCGCTTCTATCTCTCCGCCCGCAGCGATGACACAAATAAATGGAGCGGTGAAATTCAACTGCACCCGGCGCAGGATACATTCACATTTCTCCAGCATCTGGAAGACATGTGGACGATCATGATGGATGAATCGCGCCCTTATAAAATCCGCAAGCTCTCCATCACCATGCACGGTCTGAAAAAAGCGGGGGAGATCAGTCTCGATTTTTTCCGGACGGAGACCCGGCAGACCCGCCGCAACGAAGCCCTGTCACAGGCAATCGACAAGCTGAATGAGAAATATGGCGCTGAAACCCTGCAACTAGGCGTATCCCCGCAGACCAGCGCAGGCTATCTCGGCACGAAAATCGCCTTCTCCCGCGTCCCGGAAATGGCTGAATTTAATGAATAAAATCAAACCGGTGGACTCATCCGCTCTTTTCGATTTTATTACTTCCCATGAAATTTCCAGTGTACAGCGAACGTCCGGCGAATACCGAGTCCCTTATCCCTCCCTTGAAAGAGATATTCAAGGGCACGGAGATACAGGTTGTCGAATTCGATAGCCGCGACCTGCGTCAGGGCATCCTGCATGAAAAAGATACCGTGGGATTTTGTCTGCCCGGCATCATCGGTGAGACCAGTGGCTACAGCGACCAGATCGGCGAATACGGTTTGCATGAAATGTCACGCGCCGTAAAGCAGGGTCGCGCCATGCTGGCCGTCTGCGCCGGCGCTTACTTCATCGGACGTCAAACCGTCTATCGACCGCCCTGGGGACCGCATAAATCAAAGAACCCGGTCAATCATCTGGTTCCCGCTACCGGCTTTGGGCCTGTCAAAAACTTAGGCGGACGATACGACCCCTCATACTGGCCCAGCGATCTGTCACTGGCGCAGGTATGGTATAAATCAGCAACAAGACCGCATGATAAGGATCATTGGAAACAAGCCGCTGTCGCTTATGGTAACGGCCCCGCGATTTATCTTGATGACCCCGATAACCCGGACATCGAGGCCTTGGCCTATTACAGCGACGTCCCGCACAAGCCTCTGGCTGCCGCCAACGTCAGGCATGGTCATGGCAGCATCACCATGCTCGGCGCCCTGCCGCACATCGGGTACAGGGAGATCGCCCCCCACCCCGGAACCGAACGCATCCGCAAACTGCTGGAAGATATGAAGCCGCACGAAGCCGCGCGACAAGACCTGATGCAAACCGTAGCCAGCCGCCTGCACAGCCAGATTTTGACTTACCGTGAGAAATTCTCTATCTAGACCGTCATGACACACAAGCCCATTCATATCATTGGCGGCGGTATGGCCGGTTCCGAAGCGGCATGGCAGATTGCACGCATGGGCATGCCCGTGGTGCTGCATGAAATGCGCCCGGTGCGTGGCACCGATGCCCACAAAACCGATAGCCTTGCGGAACTCGTTTGTTCCAACTCCTTCCGTTCGGATGATAAGGAGCAAAACGCAGTGGGTCTGCTGCATGAAGAAATGCGCCGCTGCGACTCCATTATCATGAAGATGGGCGACAAACATGCCGTGCCCGCCGGTGGCGCGCTGGCGGTTGATCGCGACGCTTTCTCTGCCGACGTCACCAAGGCTCTCGAAGAACATCCGCTGATTACCATTGATCGCAGTGAAGTCGCGGGACTTCCCCCGGAAGAGTGGGATAGCGTGATCATCGCAACAGGCCCCCTGACTTCGCCCGCGCTGGCCGAAGCTATTCGCGCCCTGACTGGTGAAGGTGAACTCGCCTTCTTCGATGCGATTGCCCCGATCGTTTACAAGGAAACGATCAATATGGATCGCGCATGGTTCCAGTCACGGTATGACAAGGCTGGTCCCGCCGGTACGGGCAAGGACTATATCAACTGCCCGATGGAAAAAGACGAATACTATGCGTTTATCGATGCGCTTCTGACATCGGACAAGACAGAATTCAAGGAATGGGAAAAGAACACGCCTTACTTCGAGGGCTGCATGCCTGTCGAAGTCATGGCGGAACGCGGACCGGAAACGCTCCGTTTTGGCCCGATGAAACCTGTCGGCCTGACTGATCCACACACGGGGAAACGCCCTTATGCTGTTGTTCAATTACGTCAGGATAATGCCCTCGGAACGCTTTACAACATGGTCGGCTTCCAGACCAAAATGAAATACGCTGAACAGACCCGCGTCCTGAAGATGATACCGGG
>JAMHVA010000273.1:0-2742 GCA_035904625.1 Alphaproteobacteria bacterium
CCGATCCACAACAGCGGGATAACGCCGAACAGGGCGGCATCGGCGGTTTCCATCCCGACATAACCCAGCACGACGAAATCGACGGCCAGCAGCAATGTTGCCAGTTTGAACAGCGGGCGGAACCGGGCCGAACGTACCGGGTGCCAGTCAAGCCACGGCATGAACACCAGCAGGATGACCGAACCGAACATCGCCAGAACACCGGCCAGTTTCGCATTCACGAATACCAGCGTTGAAAGCGGCAGCGACAGGACGGCACCACCGCTCGCCTTTTCATACTGGGACAGATAGCCCAGTGCAAAGAAGACAATTGCGACCAGCATCAGCGGCTTGGTGAGTTTCTTGCCCAGTCGGCATACCGTGCCACAGAGGCTTTGTTTCTCGGTGCCGCAATAAATCGGCGCCATCACCAGAACAAGAGCACCCAGAGCGATACCGATATACGGGTTCACACCGAATGTCAGGCCACGCAGGATCGCGTAGAACGGCAGGAAGTACCATTCCGGAACGATATGCGGCGGTGTTTTCATCGCGTCATACTGAACGAAGTGATCGGGGTGCGCGAAAATGTTCGGCAGGAAGAATGTCACGATCACATACAACAGCAGGAACACGCAAAGTCCCAGAGAGTCTTTCATTGTGTAGTACGGATGGAACGGCAGCGTATCCTGCGGCCCTTTCACATCGATACCCAGAGGGTTGTTCGAGCCGGAAACGTGCAGCGCCCATACATGCAAAAACACGATAGCGAAAATCACGAACGGCAGCAGGTAATGCAGCGAGAAGAAGCGGTTCAGTGTCGGGTTATCGACCGAGAAACCACCCAGCAGCAATGTCTGGAGCATATCGCCCACGACCGGGATCGCGGTGAAGAAGCCGGTGATAACCGTCGCACCCCAGCCACCCATTTGCGACCATGGCAGCGTATAGCCCATGAACGCCGTCGCCATCATCAGCAGGAAGATGGTGACGCCCAGAATCCAGAGCAGTTCACGCGGTTTCTTGTAAGAACCGTAATACATGCCGCGGAAAATATGGATGTAAACAGCAATAAAGAAGAACGACGCACCATTCATATGAATGTAACGAAGCATCCAGCCCCAGTTCACATCGCGCATGATACGCTCGACCGAATTGAACGCATAATCGGCATGCGGCGTGTAATGCATGGCCAGCACGATGCCGGAGACGATCATGGTGATCAGCATCACCATCGCGATACCGCCGAAGCTCCAGAAGTAATTGAAGTTCCGCGGTGTCGGGAAGACGCCGTATTCTTTCTGCATCATCGTGAAGATGGGGAGACGTTCATCAATCCAGTTGATAACCGGATTTTTGAATTCTGCGCGTTGACCACTGCCCATTTAGATAACTCCGTAAATAATAATATCGTTCGTCTTTAAGATCAGCCGATTTTCACAAGCGTATCGCTGACAAAGCTGTATGCGGGAACAGCCAGATTCTTCGGCGCCGGACCCTTGCGGATGCGGCCTGACGTATCATAGTGAGAACCATGGCACGGACAGAACCAGCCGCCGAAATCACCCTTCGGATCAGTGTCTTTCTGGCCCAGCGGCACGCAACCAAGGTGAGTGCAGACACCCACCATCACGAGCCATTGATCTTTCTTGACGCGCGCGGCGTCGTCTTCCTTGTCCCGCAGTTCCGCCACATTGACGGCTTTCGCGTCTTCAATTTCTTTTGGTGAGCGGTGACGGATGAAAACAGGCTTGCCGCGCCATTTCACTGTCACAGCCTGACCTTCCTGAATCGGCGTCAGATCGACCTCCACGGTGGACATCGCCAGCGTATCCGCCGACGGGTTCAGCGAGTCGATGAACGGCCAGGCAAAGCAGCCCGCGCCCACCGCGCCAAATGCGCCTGCGGTCAGGTAAAGGAAATCGCGACGGGTTTGACCGTCTTCTTCGGAATTGTGATTGGCTGTCTGAGCACTCATGAGAGACGTCCCGGAAATTAGTCAGAATACATAACGATTCAGGGAATCCCCTGAACGGATAACACTGTCATGTACTTGGAATTGCTGGGCGATGCAAGTCCTCTGACGGTCTGCGCACGGCTTCATAAACAACCCAGCCCAAGAAAGGCTCCGAGATTATAAAATATGTAAAATACAGAACTTTAGAGAACAAAAAAACAGGCTGCCGAAGCAGCCTGTTCATAATCCGATTACGACGGTTGCGGCTGGGCCGCGGCGGGTCGAGGGGATGAAACAGGCACCGGTGATGCCGCCCGGCGGGACTTGTGGGTTTCGTGCCCCGGCAGTGGCATATGATCACCACGCTCGACCATCAGCTTCAGGAACGGATGGCGCTTCACATCCTCAGCCCCTAATTCACTATGCGCCACATAACCCTCATATGCCGGATGAGTATATCGCTCAATGAATGCCTTGAATGCGGGATCATTTTCTGTGCGGTCATTCTGCAGACGGTCGCCCAGAAATACAAAGGTAGAGTCATTACCCAGACGCGTCAGTGCCGTCTGCAGGTTCGGGCCCGTCGCATTCTGACATTCATCCAGAATGAAGAATGTCTTTTTCATGCTGCGGCCACGCAGGAAAGCGTGCGGTTCGACTTTGATAACACCGGCCTCGCACAGTTTTTTGCGCAAATCTTCACCGATGAAATCATCGAAAGCTTCCAGAATCTGGTTGACCCACGGCAGCATCTTTTGATCCATATCGCCTTTCAGAAAACCGATATCTTCACCGGCAGGAACAAC
>JAMHVA010000274.1:0-2337 GCA_035904625.1 Alphaproteobacteria bacterium
AGCCTGTATTGGTTTGTTTTCGGCACCATCGGCGTGATGACATCCACAACGCTCTTGTCTTTGTCGAGAAGAACACAGGATATATCCAGATCGTGATGGTGTGCAAACAGGTGAAATACCCCGCCTCCAGCCTGCGGATTGGCCTCCCATTGCAATCCGGCAAAAAACTGTGACAACGGGTTATCAAATTCCAGAAAAATATCCTGCCTGCCCATCGCGCCTATTTCTCCCCATACGACTCATAAGAACAACGCCCGGGAAGTATAAAGCAGATTGGCACGGAACAAAACGGTGCCTTTTTGATTGCAGGGACCGACAGCCACCCCTGCAATTCATCCAAATCAAATTTTACATAGAATTAGCTCAGGCCGATCCTTCGGCATCCATATGCATTTCAGAATACCACCACTCTATCTGGTCGCGGGAAATGCAATAACCGCCATCATCGAACAGAACCATGATCTCAAGCTCGTCACGAACCAGACCCAGAAGTTCATCGCCCTTAATCTCGACAAAGACAAAATCCGGATTATTCGTCTTGATGGGCGCGAGAATTCCCGCATCTTCCGCAACGGTAATGCAAAGCTGACCCGGGTCTTGGGACGGCGTCAGCATGATATCCTGCTCGCCGTCTTCCATTTCCTTGTCACAAACCATAAACAATGTGCTTTCCAGCAACACCGGCAGCATCAGGTCAATGTCGCCTTCCTCAATCGATTGTTTGATCGCGTTTTGTAATTCGGACATGATTTTTGCTTTCCAACGAATTCAAACAGAAGGGAACTATCTCCCCGCGAGGGTCAGTCTACACCGTAACGCGTACGAATAACATCCTGCGTGTGTTCATTAACCAAACCACTGTCATGCAGGTACGACATCGCCCGTTCGCCAGAGGCCGCCAAAGACCTTTGCGCCAGTTTTTCAAGGTAAGGCGCCAGTTCACCTTCAAAGCACATCACGAGATCCGCAGCCTTTGTCCCTGAGCGTTCCTTGTAACGGCGATACAATGCCAGAACCTCATCATAAACCTCAGGCAGGAAAACAGGACGATCATGTGCCGTCTGCATACGCTCGATCGTATTGACAGCCTTACGGGCAATAATCATTTGCGCCCGGTAATATTCAAGACGTTGCTGATGACTAAGCTCGCGCTGGCGATCGAACGGCATCTGGACCAGATTGACCAGATGTTCAAAAACATCCTTGCGGTCAGAATATGAGTGAATATTCAGTCCGTCATCAGAATCATGCTCGATTTTGTCCAAACGCCCGCCCAGCTTGCTATATATCTTGCGGAAGGTTTTCTCACTCACCTCATCATTCAAAAACAAGCGTTTGAGCGACACCTTCTCCACATGAATGGCTGTGATATGCAGCGATTGCTGAAACAATTTTATGCCATGAGCCGCGACCAGATTCTCACGAAACCGTTCCGCTTCCTCCAGCCTCTTCTCAACCTGAGCGATGAGTTTATCATATTGTGTCTGGTTTAAAAAACCTCTGGACTTGTAACTTTGCAGTCTCGCGCGCTCGTTCAACAAATAATAAACGCCCAGATCCGCTTCATAGGCATCGATAAGAGGATTTTCCTCTTTGATTCCCAGTTTCTGCATGATCGTACGGATAAGCGGAGCCTTGATAAACAGCGTCGCCAGAATACAGCCGATTGTCAGAGCCAACAGGAACTCCTGAGGGGTGTAGGCATAAGTCCAGCCCGGCACCGTAAAATCCTTAGGGATCAGCATGACGATAATGATTGAAAGCGCCCCGCGCAAGCTGCCCCACGCCAGCAGCTTCTCCCACGAGGATGGAATTGGTTTTTCCAGCTTGCTTAGGTTCAGCGGCACCGTGATGGCATAAACAGATATGACACGGGTCCCGGCAACGACAAGAACGGTCACAAGAATCGGCAGCCATAATTCCGCGAAGTTTACGCCCGCCCCCGCAAATAACAGACCCGCCATCAAAAAGACCAGCGAATTGATAATAAACGCCATATGCTCGATCAGCTTGGTCACATATTCATCTACCCGCGGCGCAAGGACATGGCGGGAGTAATTCCCCATGAACAAGGCCGAAACCGAAGTCGCGATAATCGATGAAACATGAATAAATCCGGCATGGTTAATCAGTTCACAAGTGATGAATACCATGTGCGCGGAAATCAGCATGAGCGTAACAGTCACGAATTCATTCGCGCGCGTCAGCCTGATGGCACGGGAGAATATGGCTGCCATGACAAGCCCCACCGCAACACCCAACCCCACCATCATCAGAAAGTCTGCGATACCCTCAAACACGGTAGACACGCCATGGAATCCTTCCGTGGCAATCGAC
>JAMHVA010000275.1:0-4261 GCA_035904625.1 Alphaproteobacteria bacterium
GTGTGTCTGATCCGGTGTTTCTCTCCTGACGATACCATCAAGCTCCAGTTCCGGCGCGTCAAATGACATGGGCACGGTGTCGGCGAAGGGGTCTGCGGCGGGGGCCTTTGTTGAAGGCGCTGCCATTCTTGCGCCTCCGTTATTGCGCAGGTTGGCTTCAGCAATGATACGTTTCTCCGCCTGATCGGGGGTTTCTCTGACCGGCCTTGTCAGCCCTTCCAGCGTGAGTTCCGGGGCGTCTATGACGGCTTCGGGAACCGCAGTCGCGGTGGTTCGCCCTGCAACATAGTCGGCCAGCGCCCAGTCCGGTGCGCCGGCATCTTTGTTATCTTTTGCATTCACGGTGCTTCCTGCCGGTGGCGTGATGTCATCCTGCAGGCCCCAGTCTGGCGTTGAACCGTTGAAGGCGGGTAAAATTGTCGGACCAGAGGGCGCCGGTGGCTGGGTAGCCGTATAGGCGGGGCGCGGGGGTGCGGCTCCTTGGCGGCCAGCACTGAATTCTGCCGAGGTAAATTGCCGGTGTGAATATGTTGTCGATCCAATCCGGACCTGATCCCAGTCGCGGCCGGGCGTGATGTCGTCGCGTCCGATATCCAGACGGCCCGCGTGACCGCTACCCCATTTATCCATGGCTTCGCGAATCAATTCAGCGGGCAGGGGGTCGGTTGGCTTGTGCATCGGTCCATCGATGTTGACTGATGCCATTTCAATACTGTCTTTTAAAAATGTAACTTTAGCCATAACGCCCCTCGCATACTGCGCTCTGTAAAATTTACCCTATTATATGGCAAGAAAGTTAATCTTCTTTTAAGCATCCCATACCAAATAGGTTGCGACGCGGCTTTATAAGCACCGGATTTCGTGATATAAAATTGCCTGAGGCATCGCATTTTCGACAACGATATTTCGTTCGTGAATGCTGAATGCCCTTATAAAAAGACTAAGAACAGGGAACATCTTTGTACAAGGCCGCGCCAGACGGACTGCGAAGATGTCAGGAACATGAAACCGGATAATATCGCCAGAGATGAAGCGGACCCGCTTCAGAAGGATCTGCGCTTATCGGGGCGCCGCAAAGCCACGTCGATGGCGATGGAGCCGCGTCAGGTCGGTGCCAGCTTCTTTTTCGAGGTCCGCAGCGGCTGGGAGGTTCAGGCCCTCAGCGATGATTCCGGTGTGCGCAAGGTTTATACAGCATCGGGCCTTGAGGATGCGTTCCATGATAAGACCGTCCGTACCGTCCTGATCCCCTGCGATGCCACGTTGAACCGCACCGTGGCGATGCGTGTCTGCCGCCGCCATGGTGACGGCAAAACAGTCTTCTATGAAATCAGGGATTGTGATCCTGCGCTCTAGGCGTTGTCGTGATCAACTGACAGGTCAAAACGCGCCAGCGTTTTCTTTTGTCGTGTTTCCAATTTTTTCAGGTCGAAATCGGCAATCAGTTCGTTGAAGACGCGGTACCAGTTGATCTCGGCCTTCAGGTGTAGGAACACCGACCCCAGACCCAGCGCGGCGCGGTCCATGAAAACAAACTCGCGCGGGACGGTGACGCTGCCCGCCTGTTTCAGCTTTTGATGGACCTCATGCGCGGTTTCCCGTCCGTACATGCCGCCTTTGACCTCGCCGATCGTGCGGACCTTGTCGTCCAGAACCGGTGCGTACAGGAATCGTGCCCATATGGTCAGGGTTTCAATCTGTTCGCGGTTCAGGCTCTTGAAACCCCATGTTTCGAAAGCGTGGACGGCGCGGGCTTCGTCGTCTTCAAGCAAGGCGTGATACAGGTCGATCACGCCACCGATAAAGTGGGGGGGGAACACGCGGATGCAGCCAAAATCCAGCAGATTGATCGACAGATCCTTACGCACTGTGTAGTTGCCCAGATGCGGATCACCGTGAATGATGCCGTAATAATATAAGGGCACATACCATGCACGGAAAAGATTGAGCGCGATCTCATTCCGCTGTTTCTGCGGGGCGTCCTTGTACGAAAGGATTTTATCGCCATCCAGCCATGTCGTGGTCAGCAGCCGTGCCGTCGAAAGATCGTCGATCACTTCGGGGATGTGCACGCCGTTTTCGTCATTCAGCATGAAGCTATACAGCTTGCAGTGGCGGGCTTCACGCTCATAGTCCAATTCTTCATAAAGCCGGGCAGCCAGTTCCTGATGGATGTATTTGGTCGAGATCGCGCTGTCATATTTCTCGTACAGTGAGAATATTAGTTTCAGCTGACGCAGGTCGGCATCGATGGCGGATTGCATATCCGGATATTGAAGCTTGCAGGCAACGGTGCGGCCATCGGGGGTCGTGGCGCGGTGAACCTGCCCCAGGCTGGCGGCAGCAGCAGCCTCCTGATCAAACGAGGCGAAGCGGGATTCCCAGTCCGACCCCAGTTCTGTTTTCATCCGGGGGCGCACAAAGGCCCATCCCATCGGCGGGGCATTCGATTGTAATTGCTGGAGAGCGTCGGAGTATTCCGGTGGCAGGGCTTCGGGGATGGTGGAGAGGATTTGCCCGACTTTCATCAGCGGGCCTTTCAGGTTGCCGAGGGCTTGCAACAGTTCCTGAGCATGTTCCTGACGCTCGATTTTCAGGCCCAGATAGCGTTCACCGGCAACGCGGGCGGCCAATCCGGCCATGGTCGCTGAAACTTTGCCATAACGGGCAACGCGGCTACCCAGCGCACTGCCTTCTTTATCGCCTGCGCCCTGCTTTTTGCCTGTGCGTCTGTTTTTTCGCTCTGTTGCCATTTCGACCTCTTGAAAAGTCATAATCATGTCTGCAATATCAACAATAATGTTTTGAAGATCAATGGCCAAGATCCAGGGCGTCAGGCCCGGACGCAAAGGGTATCATGCAATCTCGTAAAGCCCGTTCTTTCTCCGCGCAGGACATGCCGCAGGATATCGCTGACCGGATCGTCGAGGCGGTTTTGCCCGATGTTGCTTTCGACGGATGGCGCTGGGATGTTGTGGAGCAGGCGGCGATCAAGGCCGGTTATGACGCGGCGATGGCGTCATCGGTGTTTCCGGGCGGATTGCCCGATGTGCTTGACCATTTTTCTGATCTGGCGGACCGCTGGATGCTGGAACGGTTGGCTGATATCGACCCTGAAGATTTGCGGGTGCGTGACCGGGTGAAAACGGCGGTTCTGCTGCGCCTGCGGGCATTATATCCGTGGCGCGATGCTGTCCGTCAGGCGGCATCCTTCTGGGCGATGCCGACGCGGGCGGGCCGGGGCGGCAAGATCATGTGGCGCACGGCCGACCGTATCTGGGATTGGGCCGGTGATCAGGCGCAGGATTACAACCGGTATACAAAACGTACGCTTTTGTGCGGGGTTCTGGCCTCTGTGACGCTGGCATGGCTGGACGATGACAGTCACGGCACGACCAGTACCGAAGCTTTTCTGGATCGGCGCATTGAAAATGTTATGATGGTCGGCAAGACTTTGGGAAAGGTTAAATCCATAATACCTTTCAGGAAAACAGGACAGTACGAATGAAATTCTTCCAGTTAGGCTTATTCCTCGTCATCTTCTTGATCATTTTCGTTCTGATGCACGAACAGACGCCGCCGGAAATCGCGCAGGGCCAGCCTGTCGTCGTGTCGAACGAGCCGACAAAGCTGCAAAAGATGGTCTATAAAGTTGTCGGGGAAGAACCCCTGCCCAAGGATGATCCGGTACAGGCGCCGTTTCGTGAGCCCGGACAAATCGATACACCAACCGCCGAGCGTATGGGGCTGACCTATAAGCCGCCTGTATCTGAAGAGACCGCCATCACGATTGATCAGCCGCACCGTACGCCGAACAAGACGCTGGAATGGGTTGCAACGCTTGCCTCGCGCTCGCTGAACCTTGATCCGCTGCGTTATGAATCGCATATCGCTGATGCCGCCACATACATGACGCCATACGCGCAGGATGAACTGAAGGCCTATCTGAATAAAGACCAGTTGCTGGATGCCGTGCGCAGCAATAACCTGACCATGCGGGCCTTCGTCGAGGGGCCTGGCCGTATCCTTAATCAAGGAGCCGTGCAAGGGCGCTATCGCTGGCTGGTGGAAACGCCTGTCACGGTGACATTCCTGCCGCGCGATACGATTGATTATTCGGAAGTGACGCCGAAAAACCGCCGCATGAAAATCCGTACGCAGATTGGCCGTGTGCCGCAGGGCGGCAGCGAAGGCATGATCATCGAAACGTGGGACGCCATTCCGGTTGTCGAGAATCAATAAGTACTATGGGTGAGTTTCT
>JAMHVA010000276.1:0-6390 GCA_035904625.1 Alphaproteobacteria bacterium
TATGGCGATAGGGTCGCGCAAGTTAAAATCTCGCACGATAAGGTCGAGGGCGTAAAAATCACGCCGTTGATGCAAATGCTGGATCAGGATTGGGTGAAGGCCGCGCTGTCGGAAGATATGCCGCCGCTGCAACACAATACTGAAAACACGCTTTGGCATCTGGGCAACATCTACATGCGCGATGGCATTGTGATTGATGTACCTGCCAATACTGAAATCAAGAAGCCGCTGGAATTGCTGACCTCTGCCGCTGATGGTGCGTTCTTCACCGATCGCATGGTTATTCGCGTGCAAAAAAACGCCCGCCTGACCATCGTCGAAGATCACTGGAGCAAGGGCACGTTCTGGAAGAACCGCCTGACCCATATCGTGCTGGAACCGGGGGCGAAGCTGACGCATATCCGTATGCAAGATGATAGTGATAAGGCTGTTTACACCCAGACCACCAACGTGCATGTCGGGCGTGATTCTGTGTATGACGCGGTGGCGTTTTGCACGGGTGCCGCGCTCAGCCGTAATCAGGTGCGTGTGACGCTGGATGATACAGGCGCACAATGTCACCTGAATGGTGCAAACTTGCTGCGGGGCGAGCAGGTGGGTGATGCCACCATTCTGGTCGAACACCGCGCCCCCCATTGCCAAAGCTTCCAGAATATCCGCTCTGTCCTCGATGGCCGCGCGCAAGGTGTGTTCCAAGGCAAGGTGCATGTGCATCAACCCGCGCAGAAGACGGACGGCTATCAGCTTTCCCGCGCGTTGCTTCTCTCCGAAGGGGCAGAAATGGACACCAAACCGGAACTTGAAATTTATGCCGATGACGTGAAATGTTCTCACGGTGCGACCACCGGCCAGCTGGATCAGGAACCACTGTTCTATATGCAGTCACGTGGTATCGATGAAAAATCGGCCAAGGCGCTTTTGATTCAGGCATTCGTAGCCGAAGTGTTCGATAATATTCAGGATGAAAGCCTGAAGATATCGCTGGAGCGGAGGGTTGAGGCATGGCTAAAGCAGTAGCACCAAGATCCGTCCGTACAATCGCCGATGCGCGTGCCGATTTCCCGATCCTTGCCGGGAAGATGAGCGGCAAGCCTGTCGCGTATCTTGATACAGGCGCCAGCGCACAGAAGCCGCAAGTGGTCATTGATGCCATGCGCGACGTGATGGAAAGCCATTACGCCAATATTCATCGCGGCCTGTATGAATTCAGCCAGACAACCACCACGGAATATGAGGCCGTGCGTGCGAAAGTTGCCGGGTTTATCGGCGCAGGTTCTGAAAATGAAGCGATCTTCACCCGTAACACGACCGAGGCCATTAACCTCGTGGCGCATAGCTGGGGCCGTAAGGTTCTGGAGCGTGGCGATGATGTCGTCATCACCGAAATGGAACATCATGCCAACATCGTGCCATGGCAGCTGGTCTGCGGCATGACGGGCGCGAAATTGAAAGTTGTGCCTGTGAATGATGACGGCACACTGAACCTTGCCGCGTTTGAACATATGGTGACGGAGACAACGAAAATCGTTTCCTTCGTTCATGTGTCGAATTCTCTCGGCACAATTAACCCAGCCAAGAAAATCGTCGAGATCTGCAAGACAAAGAACCCGGATGTTGCGGTTCTGATCGACGGTTCACAATCCGCTGTCCATGGCCCGGTGAATGTGCAGGATCTCGGTTGTGACTTTTTTGCCTTTACGGGTCATAAGCTCTATGGCCCGACGGGTGTCGGCGTTCTGTGGGGTCGCTCTGAAATTCTGGAACAGATGCCGCCTTATCAGGGCGGTGGCGATATGATCGAACAGGTCACGTTTGCTAAAACCACATTCAAGGAAGCGCCCGCCAAGTTTGAAGCCGGGACACCCGCGATTGTCGAGGTCATCGGTCTTGGTGCTGCGATTGACTACGTTCAGGCGATTGGCATGGATGTGATCGCCGCGCATGAAAAGTCTCTATTTGAATACGCGATGAAAGAACTGGCAGTTGTGCCGGGCCTGACCTATTACGGCACCGGGCCGGATAAGGCCGGTATTATCAGTTTTCGCGCCGACTGGGGTCACCCGAGCGATATCGGCATGATCCTCGATCAGTGCGGTGTGGCCGTGCGTACGGGCCATCACTGCTGCCAGCCGCTGATGCAGCGTTTTGGGGTCGAGGCCACGGTGCGGGCATCTTTCGGCCTTTATTCGAATAAAAGCGATGTGGATGCCCTTGTCGAAGCCTTGAAGAAAGCCAGATCGTTACTATCATGAAAGCAGTTGCCAACGAAGAAATGGTGAGGAACGCCGTGGGCGATCAATATGATGAAATGGCCGAGCCGCCAAACGCCACTGTCCCCCGCGATCACAAATTGTGGGCAGCGATGGATAAGGCTTTGCGCGAGGTTTATGATCCGGAAATTCCGGTGAATGTCTATGAACTGGGCCTGATCTATAAAATCGAGATTAAGGATAATGAAGGCCGTGGCGCTGATGTCGATGTAAAGATGACGCTGACCTCGCCGCATTGTCCGGTGGCGCAGGAAATGCCCGGCATGATCCAGAATGCGTTGTTCCCGGTTGAAGGCGTCGATAATGTCGATGTCGAGATTATCTGGGAGCCGGCATGGGAACCATCGATGATGGCCGAAACCGCCAAACTGCAACTCAATATGTTTACCTGATCAGGGAGAAAATCATGGGAACCATTCCGGCAAGCGTAACCGATACAGCAAAAAACCGCATTCTCGCGATGGCTGCCAAGACAGAAGGGGCTATCGGCATTACACTGAGTATCGCGCAGGGCAAGGGCTGCGGCGGCAATGAATATCGCTGGGGCGGTTTCGTGACCGAAGCACCGGCGGGGCACGAAGCCATCGTCGTGAATGATGCATTCGCGATTTATGTGCCGATGATCGACAGTTTTAATATGTTCGGCATGACGATTGATTTCGGTGCTGACGAAAAAGAGCAGAAGGTCGCCAGCGAAAGTTTCAAGTTCATCAATCCGAATGTGGCATCCACATGCGGCTGCGGAGCATCGGTAACATTCAAGGAACAACCCAAGGCTCCTTAACCTTTTGCGCTGCAATATTGGTGATTATCGCATAAGCCCCCGTGACAGGGGGCTTAGGTTTTTGTATGAATATTCATAATAGAAAAATAACAGGGATATTCTTATGCGTCTTGCCGGATCACCGTTTCCGTACACATGGGGGATTACAAGACTATTTGCGCAAGCCAGCGTGGCGCTGAGCCTGTCGGCGGTGTTGATGCCGGGCATGGCAAATGATCAGTCACCCGCCGTACCCGAAAAAGCGCCTGAGACAACCAAAGTCAGCCAGATGATGCGCGCGATAGAGAAGCGTGCGAACGAAGGCCAGCCGGCATTTCCGGTCGTCATTCTCGACGACGACATGATCAACCTGCAGCCCGCAAATGACGGGCTGGATTTACGCCACCGCATGTACGAAGTGTTGAAGAAGCGCGGTGTTGAGCTACGCTGGCATGCGCGATCTAACGTGTTTGAGGCCATGGGTGGTTTGAAGGGCCCGGATCAGCGAATTGCAGGTGGCATGCGTGTGCGCGCCGAAGACTATCAGGAAAGCAAAAATCCCCTGGATCGGGGTGTACAACAAAAGAACGTTTGTATTGTCATCCCGCAATCGTCGGATCTGTCGTCGCGCAGCCTTGTCAGTCGCTGGATTGGCCATACAGGCACCCATTACATGGAAACCAAGGCCGATCCCGGCCCGTATGCGATGCAGCAGCGTTCGCTGTGGCATTCCGTCTGGTCGTGTCTGGACACTGAATATTACGTCTATGAGAAGTCGGTCAAGGGATTGCCTGCGCTGGACATCATGCACAAGGTTCATAAATCCAAGGTGTTTAATGACGTAGCCGCCACGCTGACCATGGCGACCGAAGGTAAGCTGGATATGGCTCAATATACTGCCGACGTGCGCGCCATCAGCACCAGCTGGGGACCACGGAATACGACCAAGGAAAACTATTACGATGCCGCTGTGTTCTATACGACCAGAGCGCAGGACCTTGTCGCAAAGCATATTCGTGATGTGGGTGAAGAAACTGTGTCGCGCTACACACTGGAAGATATCCGGGGTATTGCGCGGTCGTTGACAGAGGCGGGCGCTCTGACAAAAGAAGAATTCCGTTTGCTGGCCGATCGTGCGGGTGATCGCAGCGTTCCTTTCATCGCGCAAATCCAGAGCCGCGCGAAGGAGGCCCGTGCGCGTATTCAGCAATCGACATCGATTCCGGTCAGAAAGGCGGCTGTTGTCGAAGATCATTATGATGTGAAAGACTTCTTGCGCGATCTGCCGGATGCCGAGCGTCTAGCGATGGAAGAGGATATCAAGACAGCTGTCGGTAATGCGAAGGCAAAAGGCTGGCCCCCTGAGCAAGGAATCATCCATATGATCGATACGTGGCGGGATGAATTGCACGGCACGGCTGAAAACCGTCTGGATATAGAACGCAAGCTGATGGTGTTGTCGCTAATGCTGGGTTACGGGCATTTGAATATGGCCTTGGGGATTTCACGCCCGCTCGCCCCGACGGCTAAAGTTCCGGTTGCGCCTGCGACCCCGGCAAACGAACCGCAACAGGCCCCTGAGGCTGATCAGAAAGTGGCTCTCAGACTACAGTAAGGCCTATGCCGCCAGTTGCTGCCAGCTTTCACGCGCCGATGCCATGGCACGGGTGAGGAGTTCGCGTGGGCGGCTTTCGGGCAGATGTGATTCCTGACTCAGGATCTGCCGCCATTTCTTGCCGCCGCGCTGCTCATGATAAAGCCCCAGAATATGGCGCGTCATTGACTTCAGCGGAACGCCCACGGCCATCTGCTGTTCCATATACGGAATGATCTGTTCAACAATATCATGACGTTCAACGTCGCGGGCGTGGCCCAGATATTCGGATTCAATCTGGTGCAGGAACCATGGGTTCTGGTATGCCTCGCGCCCGATCATGATGCTGTCGAACAGGGGGGCATTGTCCTTAATTTGTTCGATGCTGCTAACCCCGCCATTCAGTCCGATATGGAGATGCGGGTAACGCGCTTTAATCTCAGCCGCGATATCATAACGAAGCGGCGGGATCTCCCGGTTCTCTTTAGGACTTAATCCTTTCAGCCATGCTTTACGGGCGTGAATTGTAAAGCGTGTGCATCCCGCTTGCGAAATAGTGCTGATAAAACGGTCAAGGAACGGGCGTTCATCGCAATCGTCAATCCCGATACGGCATTTGACGCTGACAGGAATCTTCACAGCATTTGCCATGGCTTCAACGCATGACGCGACAAGATCCGGATCATTCATCAGGCAGGCGCCGAAAGATCCGTTCTGCACGCGGTCGCTCGGGCATCCGCAGTTCAGGTTGATCTCATCATAACCATATTCTTCAGCAGCAATCTTGGCACATTCGGCCAATGCTTGCGGATCACTCCCGCCCAGTTGCAGTACGACGGGATGTTCCTGCGGGCTGAATGCCAGATGACGGTCACGGTCGCCGTATATGATGGCACCAGTCGTCACCATTTCCGTGTATAGAACGGCATGGGGCGAGATCAGGCGGTGGAAGAAACGGCAATGCCGGTCCGTCCAGTCCATCATCGGGGCTATAGAGATAAGGGGTTTACTCATGAGTGCTGTGTATTACCCAACCATCAGCCTGGGAGCTGTGTTCGGGCATTTCTGCAGAAGCGTTTGTCCAACGCGCGTTTGCCAGACATAACCTGTGAAGGTTTTTTGGTCTGTCAGCGAGAGCCTGTCTTTTGCGGTGACGAGCACATCAATCAAGCTTTCCGGTGAGTTACCTTCAGCCATGGCTTCTGCGCCGGCTGTCGTAAGAAGCGCCATGCCGGCTTGGAACGTATCTTCTCCATCCAGCGTGTTGAAAGCGCGGGTGAGAACCTTGGCAGCTTCGCCGGGGTTAAGTTCCGCCAGTGTATGAAAGTCTGGCTGGTCGATGATAGTGAGGCACATGTCTTCTGACTTCAGTTGGCTGGCCTCAAGATTGACGGCGGCAGCATAAAACTGGGTGAAGGCGGGGCTCGGCATCCATGTCTCCTAAAGTCAATTTACAGGCTGGGAGCCTAGCATTCCGGGGCGGGAATCTGCAATTTTTTTCATAACATAAACAGAGTGGTCGTATATAAGGAAAAGCACCTTTTTTCTCATAAAGAACCCCGCTATACTGGGGATATGTCTGTGGGCCGTTCTGGCCAAATTCTCGATTCATTCAAGATTCTCATGCGCTTACTGGCCGTTGCTCTATTTACAGTCTTTGCCCTTGGTATGCACCCTGCGAATGCGCAGGATGCTCCTCCCGAAGCCACGTCCGCTGCCCCGGCGACGGCGGCAATCAATGGCTCGGCGATCAAGACGTCAGG
>JAMHVA010000277.1:0-1817 GCA_035904625.1 Alphaproteobacteria bacterium
CCGCTTATGATGCCCCGCCCGTGAAAGACGGTCGTATTATAAAAAAGACCATCGAACACAAACTGCCGCAGGGCTATCAAGGGTTTATTTACAATACTCGCCGCCCAGTTTTTAAAGAGCGTGCTGTGCGAGAGGCTATCACGTATGCATTTGACTTTGAGTGGTCAAACAAGAATCTTGCTTACAGCAGTTACACACGTACGCGCAGCTTCTTCTCCAACTCCGATATGGAAGCCAAGGGGCTGCCCGAAGGCCGTGAACTGGAAATACTTGAAGACTTCCGTGATAAATTACCGACAGAGGTATTCACCACGGAATATAACCCACCCAAGACAGATGGCAGCGGTAATAACCGTGCAAACCTTCAAAAGGCCGCTGATATTTTGGATGCTGCAGGATGGAAAGTAGGGCCTGATGGTATTCGTGCAAAAGATGGCGTAAAATTAGAATTCCAGTTTATTCATGAAACAACAATGTTTGAACGTTGGATTTTGCCATTTGTCAAAAATCTCGAACGCATCGGCGTCAAGGCTACTTTTCGCAACATTGATGCAGCTCAATATCAAAATCGTATGAATACCTATGATTTCGATATGACGAGCGGTTTGGTAGGGCAATCAAATTCACCCGGTAACGAACAACGCTATTTTTGGGGATCTGAAGCTGCCAAGACACCAGGATCACCAAACAAAATTGGTGTCAGCGATCCCGTTGTAGACGCGCTTGTTGAACAAATCGTCAGCGCCCCCAGCCGTGAAGAACTCGTGGCACGCTGCCGTGCGCTCGACCGTGTTCTGCAATGGGGATTTTACGGCGTTTCCAACTGGCACCTGCCCGCATGGCGAATCGCTTACTGGAACCGTTTCGGCCAGCCCGCGAAGAATCCGGAATTTGGCTTGCCCGTTGCCAGTACATGGTGGTCACAGAAATAAGCAGGGCGATAACCCGATCATGAAAACCGCGATCATCATCCCCGCACGCTACGGCTCCACCCGTTTCCCCGGCAAACCGCTGGCGTTGATCAATGGTCACAGCATGCTGTCCCGCGTTTATCAAAAGGGGCTGCATGCCGCCGCCAACGATAAGAACATCAGTGTGATGATCGCCACCGATGATGACCGCATCGCCAGCCACGCCCGTGACATCGGCGCACGCTGCATCATGACATCCAGCGACTGTGCCACGGGTTCCGACCGCGTGTTACAGGCCGCCGATAATGCGGGTGAGTCCTATGACTTTCTGATCAGTCTGCAGGGCGATGCGCCGTTTACACCCTCATCCGTGCTTCAGGCGCTGGTCGATACCATATCGGCGAAGCCGGAGCTGGAGGTCGTCACGCCCGTACACCGGCTAAACTGGCTCGACCTCGACCAGCTTCGCATTTCCAAGAAGACGACGCCGTTCAGCGGCACCACCTGCGTGCGCGGCGCTGATGGCCGCGCCTTGTGGTTCTCAAAGAATATTATTCCAGCGATCCGCAACGAACAGAAAATGCGCGAAGCCGGTGAAACGCTAACCCCCGTATGGCAGCAGATGGGCGTCTACGGCTACCGAACCGATATTCTCCGCCGTTTTTTAGGCCTGCCGCAGGGGCATTACGAAACACTGGAAGGGCTGGAGCAACTGCGTGTCCTTGAGAATGGAATTTCGATCCAGACCGTTGAGGTCAGCACCGATAAAAGCCCGCTGCAAGCCGGAATCGATTCACCCGAGGATCTGGCGCGGGCCGAAGCCATGATCCGCCAGTTTGGTGATGACATTTAATGACGATCACCGCCCTGTCCATTCCCGTCCTGATCGCAGCGGCTTTTATCTTC
>JAMHVA010000278.1:0-8751 GCA_035904625.1 Alphaproteobacteria bacterium
TTGAAACGCATGATCGCCATGCGCCATTACATGCGCAGCAAGTTCATAGAAGGGGAAGACAACAAGGCCGTTCTTGATGATGTCGGACTGACCAAGGATCTGGTGGAAGACATGTATCAGATCATGGCGATTGCCAATTATGAGGACCGCTTCGTGATTCCCACAGGGCATCGCGAGGAAACGCTGGACGCGTTCGGCGAAAGCGGTGGATGTGGCTTCTCGTTCGGTAATGGCTGCTCGTCGCACAGCAACAGCAAGACCGATCTGTTCGAAGCCACACACGCCTCGCGTGGGCGCAGCGGATCGAAAAAAGACAACCGCGTCAACACGCTCTTTACACGGCCTGAATTTGGCGCCGATCACGGACATATGCATCCGTCTGGTTCCGGCGGCGGATGCAGCAGCGGAGGGTGCGGCAGCGGTTGTGGCAGCAAAAGCGGCGGAGGATGCGGATGAATACCGATATGACATGTAAGACCCTTAAAGTCCTTGGCTTTCTGCTGAGCTATCCCGAGGAACCCGTTGCGCCGGTGGCGGATGAAATCAATCATCTGCTGGCGCAGGAATCGTGGCTGTCGGTACCGATGCGTAAGGCTATCGGCGATTTTATGGCGACGCAGGGGAAAGCCGATCTTCTGGATATGCAGGAAGATTATGTCGATCTGTTCGACCGCACGCCGTCGCTGTCCCTACATTTGTTCGAGCATGTTCACGGCGATTCCCGCGACCGCGGGCAGGCGATGGTCGAGCTGGATGGCCTGTATCGTGAAATCGGCCTTGAGAATATGTCGGAACATACACCGGATTATCTGCCGATGTTTCTGGAATATCTATCGCTTCTGCCGGTGGACAAGGCGCGTGATAACCTCGATGGTGCGATCGATGTGATCGCGGCGATCGGGGAACGCCTGAGAAAACGCAACAGCGGCTACGCGGTGTTGTTTGCGGCCCTGCAGGAAGCATCCACGCGCCAGCCGGATGAGAAGAAACTGAAAGCCGCTTTGGCCGCCCATGACGGCGGCATGATGACCCAGACCGAAATGGATGCGGCATGGGAAGAGCAATTCGCCCTGGGTGAACCGTCATCGCAGAACGGCGAGGGTGCATGTCCGAAAGTGCAGGATATTCTGGCGCGGATGAACGCGCCGCTTGACGAACCGCTTCAGAAAAAGGGAGCCAGATCATGACATTCGATCTCGATTTTTTCCTGTTCCAGATATTTCCTTATATCTCTTTGGCGGTCCTTCTGCTGGGCAGCATCGTCCGCTTTGATCGCGATCCGTACAGCTGGCGCAGCAAGTCGAGCCAGTTGCTGCGTAAAAAGCAATTAATGTGGGGCAGCATCCTGTTTCATCTTGGTATTCTGGTTATTCTCGCCGGACATGCGGTGGGCTTGCTGACGCCGATTCAGGTGTTCGATTTCCTCGGCATTTCTCATGGCTTCAAGCAGATCCTTGCCATGACCGCCGGGGGAATCGCGGGCGTTTTCTGCCTGATTGGCCTGCTATTGCTGCTGCATCGTCGTCTGTTTGATCCGCGCATTCGTGCCAACAGTTCATTTGCCGATATCGCCGTTCTCGTCCTGCTGCTGGCGCAGCTTTGCCTTGGGCTGCTGACGGTTACGGTTTCGATGCAGCATCTGGATGGTCATGAAATGGTTAAGTTTATGGAATGGGCGCAGCATATCGTGACGTTCCGTGGCGGCGCTGTTGATTTCGTCCGTGATGTTCATGTGATTTTCAAACTGCACCTAACTTTAGGGATGTTTATTTTCCTTGTGTTTCCATTCACGCGTCTGGTTCATGTCTGGAGTGCGCCGGTATTCTATATTTTCCGCCGTCAGTACCAGATCGTGCGCCGCAGGGAGGTATGATGATTAAAGCACCGGGAGTGACAGTAAACGGTATCAATATCACGCCAGAGCAGATCAATGCTGAAACCCAGTATCATCAGGCGGACAGCTTGGGCGACGCCAAATACCGGGCGATGCAGGCGCTGGTTATACGCGAGTTATTGTTGCATCAGGCGGCAAAAGTCTGTCTTTGCGACAATACGGTTGACCGCAATCTGTCCGATGAAATTATAGATCGCCTTCTGGAAAAAGAAATAAGCGTTCCGGAACCCACAGATGAAGAGTGCGAGCGATATTATAACAGCAATAAAAAGCGCTTTCATACATCGCCGTTGTTCGAAGCTTCTCATATCCTTTATCTGGCTCCACCGGAAGACAAGGAGGCTTGTGCAAAGGCTCTGTCTTCTGCAAAAAAAGCATTAAGCCGTTTGCGCAAGAAGCCTGTTCTTTTTGAAGACATCGCAAAAAACGAATCTGCGTGCCCATCAGGAAAGACAGGCGGCAACCTCGGGCAGATCAGCCGGGGGCAGACTCTTCCAGCGTTCGAGGATGCCTTGCTGACGATGGCAGAGGGCGATATATCCTCGGAACCTGTTCAATCCGAAGTCGGTTATCACATCATTCGCCTGCATCGGCGGATCGAGGGGCAGTTGCTGCCCTTTGAAGCTGTCTCTGAATGGATTGCCGATCATCTGACAAAGCAAAGCTGGGAACGTGCGTTCAGCCAGTATATTCAGATCTTGGCCGGAGAGGCTAAAATCAGCGGGTTCCGTCTGGCCGGGGCCGATACGCCATTAGTGCAGTGAGAGGATACGGATCATGACGGCGATTGCCGCGACATCGCGCTTCGATCACCCCTTCTGGGGACGCGGGTTTCGTCCGTTCTTCCTGATGGGGGCGATCTATGCGGTGGCCAGCATCCTGTTCTGGACAAGTGTTTATGCCGGACATGCTTCATTCCCCGATCTGTTTTCCGATCCGGTTGTCTGGCATGCGCATGAAATTATTTACGGATTTACCGTCGCGATCGTGGCGGGCTTCTTGCTGACGGCGGTTGCAAACTGGACGGGTGGTGCCCCCGTCAGGCAGATACAGCTTATGTTTCTGTGCACGCTCTGGCTGGCTGGTCGCCTGGCAATGAATATAAACGGTCTGCCTTCATGGCTTGTTTATGTTGCTGAATTGTCATTCATCCCGGCATTGGCGGTGAGCCTGTCAGTACCGCTTCTGAAAAGCTGGAATACGCGCAATTTTGTATTTCTGGCGCTGCTGACAGTTCTCTTTGTGTGTGATCTTGTTTTTCTTATCACGCAGGAGCGCACGCCTCTTTATATGGCCTTGTTCCTGATTCTCATCATGATTTCCCTCATCGGTGGGAGGGTCATTCCGTCCTTTACGGTCGGTGGGCTACGCCGCAAGGGAATTTCAGTACGTATTCACGACCAGCCTGCGCTGGACAAAGTCGCCGTTGTGTCACTGGCTGCGGCAGCTTGTACCTTATGGATCGCAGGCACGCAGTCCCCATGGTTTGCCGGTGCGTGTTTTATATCGGCTTTAATCCATCTTTTGCGCATGCGCCATTATCATACGCTGCTGTCGTTCAAAGAGCCAATGCTCTGGATATTGCATCTGGGGTATGGCTGGCTGGTACTTGGCCTTATTCTGGCCGGGGGTGCTGCGCTGGGCAGCGGTACTTTCCCGGTGGCGCTCCATGCGATCACAGTCGGGTCAATCGGCAGCATGACACTGGGGATGATGTGCCGCGTAACGCTGGGGCACACAGGGCGGGATATATCTGCTGGCCCTATGACGGTATGCGCCTTTATCCTGATGCAGACCGCTGTTTTGTTGCGTGTTGCGGGGCCACTTCTGCTACCGGATCATTATACGGTCTGGGTCGTATCGTCCGGGGTCCTGTGGTCGGTTTGTTTCAGTCTCTATCTTCTGGCATATGCTGCCATGCTCTGGCGGCCGCGGCCGGACAAACAGCCTGCATAATCATCTTTTTCAGCAGGGTTTTTCGCGGTCCTCGACATCACAGAATGCTGATAATCTCTCTACGTCATCAATGACAGCAATTCTGCCATTCAACGTCACGCCATGGGGCTCCAGTTTCTTGAATGCGCGGGAAAACGTTTCAGGCTGAATGTTCAGGCGGCGTGCGATCAGCGATTTATCATATGGCAGGGGGACCTCGACATGGCGGAACTTATCTGCCGGGCACAGACGCAGCAGGAATGTGCCGATGCGTTGCGGGGCCTCGCGCACTGTTATCTGTTCGATTTGCTGAATCAGGTAGCGTTGCTTGGCTGAAATGGCCCCCAGAATAGAAAGTGCAAAATTGCTGTCGGCATGGATTTGTTCGACGAACAGGTGGCGCGGAATTTCCAGCAGGCTGGTATCTTCCACGGCTTGCGCGTTGACGGGGTAACGCTGCATCGGGCCAAAGACGGCAGCTTCGGCAAATGTTTCACCGGGGGCAAACACATTGATGACCGACTCTTCACCTTCGCGCGATATGCGATAGAGTTTAACCCATCCCTGAATGATGAAATAGAAAGCCGATGCCGGATCGCCCATCGCGAACAGCTCCACCCCCTTTTCATAATTTTTTACCGGACTTTTTTGAACGAAATGCTGCAAGGCATCATCATTCATGCCTGAGAAAAGAGCCGTTTTTTTCAAAGAATTAGCAATATTCATTTTCGCTCTTCTTCTTGATTTGGATCAAATGCGCCTATGTAAGCCGGCCCTACAATAGGACGTATTATAGTGCCTGAGAAGGCCCAAACTCCGAGTTGCGCGACCTAAGTCTCTCCCGGTGAAAGATATGGTGGCGCGACCGGGGTCGCGGGGGAAACGCCGCGGCCTCCCGTGTTGGAAAGGAGCGGCAATGGAGAATATGAACCCCATAGAGGATCGCTTCGGGCGGACGTTCCCGTATCTGCGATTATCGGTCACGGATGTCTGCAACTTTCGTTGCACATATTGCCTGCCCGATGGTTATCAAAAATCACACGGTGACGAATTCATGAATGCTGAGGAGATCAGAAGGCTGGTCACGGCATTTGCTGAACTGGGCACATGGAAGATCCGTCTGACAGGGGGCGAACCAACGGTCCGCCCTGATTTCATTGATCTTGCGAGAACCGTATCACGCATAAAAGGCGTGCGGCGGCTGGCCTTCACGACCAACGGCTATAAACTGCCGGAGCGGGCGCAGGGTTATTTCGATGCGGGATTGCGCGCGATCAATGTCAGTATTGATTCACTTGACCCCCGCAAATTCCATGAGATTACGGGCCATGACCGTCTGGGCGAAGTTGTCGATGGCGTCGGCGCGGCGCTGACCGCCGGGTTTGACAGCGTTAAAATCAACACCGTGTTGCTGAAAGGCCTGAATGACGAAGAGCTTGACGGGTTTCTGGGATTCATAGAAGACAGACCCGTCTCGCTACGCTTCATTGAATTGATGCAAACCGGCGATAATCTTTCTTACTTCCGCAAGCATCATGTGCCAGCCACAGTGATCCGCAACAAATTGACCGGGCGCGGATGGGTCTTGCAGGAGCGCGGGGACGGTGCAGGGCCGGCGGTTGAATATGCGCATCCGTCTTACAGGGGGCGTATCGGCCTGATCGCGCCTTACGCGAAAGATTTTTGCTCTACCTGCAATCGCCTGCGCGTTTCTGCACGCGGTGGATTGCATTTGTGCCTGTTCGGCACGGGCGGCTACGATCTGCGGCCCTTGCTGCAGGATGACGAGCAGATCGACGACGTAAAAAATAAAATTCTGGATCTGATGAAATTCAAACGCTCGACTCATTTCCTGCATGACGGGGATGCGGGTATACGCCAGAATCTTGCATCGATTGGAGGTTAGAATGACAAAGACACAGCATAATAATATTACGGATCTTCCGGTGAAGGACGAATCCCGGTTTCGCATGATCGATGTCGGGCGGAAACGCGTTACCCGCCGCCGTGCGGTGGCCGAGGGTGTTATCACGGTCGGCAATGTTGCCTATGAAAAAATTATTGCGAAAACCCTGCCCAAAGGCGACGTGCTGGCACTGGCCGAGGTCGCGGGCATTATGGGGGCCAAGAAAACGCCCGATACATTACTGATGTGCCACACCCTGCCACTGGATCAGGTGGCTATCCATTGCGTCCCTGAGCCACCATCGGACATTCGTGTCTATGCCCAGGTCACGGCCCATGCCAAAACCGGCGTCGAAATGGAAGCTGTTATGGCAGTGCAGGCGGCTTTGGCGACCATCTGGGATCTGACCAAGGGAACTGAACCCAACCTGATGATCGGCGGCATACGCCTGCTGGTGAAGGAAGGCGGGAAAAGCGGGCTGTGGATCAATCCGGATGGAATCCCGGAGTGGCTGGCGGCACAGCTTCCTGATCCCCAATCCCTCAAGGGGGTTCCGGCGGCCATTATCGTCATGAGTGATCGCGCATCTTCGGGAGTTTATGAGGATAAATCGGGCGCGATGCTGTCCGATTACCTGCGTGCGGCAGGGGCGGAAATTGTGCAATATGCGCTGATCCCTGACGACCCCGAGGTGATAGCGGATACCCTGCGTCAGGCATCCCGGCAAGGACACCCAAAACTGATCGTCATGTCCGGTGGCACCGGTCCGGGGCCGCGCGATGTGACTCCGGAAGTCATGCACGGTGCTTGCGAGCGTATTCTCGATGGTTTCGGCGAGATGCTGCGACGTGAGAGTGCGGCCTACACCGATACTGCATGGCTTTCGCGGATGGCGGCGGGCATGCTGGGTGACGCATTGGTGATCGCCTTGCCGGGCAGCCCGAAAGCCGTTTCCGAATGCTGGGAGATCATCAGCCCACTCATCGCGCGCACGTTGAAGATGATCGCGACGCAGGGATTTGAGAGTAAATCAGGAGAAAAACAATGAAAACTGTTACAATCGATATGCGGCTTTATGGCGCCTTTCGCAAATATAGCGATCATGTTCGCCTGATCGTGGCGCAGGGATCACCCGTCGCCGAGGTTAAAAAAGCCTTGTGCGGGGTACTGGGTCCGCAATCACAAGATTTGGTTCTAGATTCAGCAATTGCAAATGATCATGAAATTTTGCCGCCCGGATTTATCATCGAGTCCGATGTCAGTCTTTCGATATTGCCGCCGGTTTGCGGAGGATAAGATCATGAGCCACGATATTCATGTTTCCATCACGTCGGAAAAGTTGAGCGCGGAGCGCGCCTGCGATGTCGTGGCCGATCCGGCGAATGGGGCTATCGACGTTTTTATCGGTGTGGTGCGCAATCATCATCAGGGGCAATCCGTCACGGGCATTACTTATGACGTTCACGAAACGCTGGCAGCAGCGACGCTTCATGATATCTGCAGCGAAGCACAGGGGATCTGGCCGCAGACCCGTTATTCCGTTTCCCATTATCAGGGTTATCTTCCCGTAGGGGGCGTCAGCGTGCTGATCGCGGTCAGCGCGCCGCACCGTGAAGAAGCGTTCGAATCCTGCCGTTATGTGATTGAGGAAATCAAGAAGCGCGCGCCGGTCTGGAAAAAAGAACATTATATCGACGGTGAGAGCGCATGGCTGCCCGGCCATTCGCTTGTGAAGGAATCTGAAGATAGCGGTGTTTGCTGCGGCAAGTGCGGGCATCATGGCTGATGTTGCCGGAGTCGTTCTTGCGGGTGGGCGTTCCTCGCGCATGGGAAAGAACAAGGCGTTGCTGGAATATCAGGGCTTGCCGCTGGTCGAGTATATGGAGCGTCTGCTGCATCAGGCTGGCGTGGATGATGTGTATATTAGCGGCGATCTGCCGGGTTACGCCTGTATTCATGACACGGTGCGTCATGACGGGCCCGCGCATGCCATGCAGGATATGCTCGCACGGTACGCACAGCACCATCATCGTCTTCTGTTCATTCCGGTGGATATGCCCCGGATGCATGCCGACCTTCTGAAGAGGTTGCTGTCTGAACAGGGCGATGTTTATTACGAGGGCTATCCGTTGCCGGTATGCCTGTCAACGGGGACAGTGGCAGGGGATGGCCGCTCTGTCAGGGATCTGCTGACGGCCAGAAATGCCCGCAGCATCGCTCTGCCGGTGTCGTTTGAAGAGAGTATGTCTAATATCAACACCCCTCAGGACTGGGAGATGATCGCATCATGAATCTACGCATATCCGAGAATAATTTTCGTTTTCGTATTACGCCCGACGATCTGGAGGCGCTGCTGACAGGACGTGAAATCGATCAGCGCATTTGTCTGGGTGCGCATTGCTTCACCTATCGCATTACGCCCGTGACGCATGAGGCAGGGATGGTGCTTGAGATGGCTGTTGGCGGGTTCTGCCTGTCGGTGCCGCAGGGCCTTCTGATGGAATTACGCGATCTGGGGCGGTCGAAGGAAGGGCTGTCGGCCATGCAAGGCGATGTCGGGCTTTCGCTTCAACTGGATGTGAAAACCCAAATGCGCAAGGCCGCCTGATCAGCCCTGCGGAGGCTTCCATGTCTCGTAACCGCCCTTCAGGCTGAAAATGTTCTGAAATCCGGC
This sequence comes from Alphaproteobacteria bacterium, assembly GCA_035904625.1. GTDB lineage: Bacteria > Pseudomonadota > Alphaproteobacteria > Micavibrionales > Micavibrionaceae > Micavibrio_C. The sequence continues at coordinate 8,410 of JAMHVA010000278.1, forward strand.
GTTGAGCAATATTTCGGCGGCTTTGCGGCTGCGCATGCCACGCTGGCAGTACAGAACGCAGGTTTTCTCGCGGTACGGGCTGAACTGTTCCGGATGCGCGCTAATAGCCGAGAGCGGCATATGCAGGGCATCATGTATGTGCCCGCTGTCCCATTCTTCCTGTTCGCGGACATCGATCATGATGCATTCGGCCAGCGAAGGGATGTCGGCAATATCAATTTCGCGCACGCTGCTGGATGAACAAACGGGGGAGGCATATTGCAGGACGATTTCGGAAGCGGGGCGCGCGCAGGTCGCGCAATTGGGCTTCCCGTGGATGCTCAGGAAATTTGTTTCCATCGT
>JAMHVA010000279.1:0-1807 GCA_035904625.1 Alphaproteobacteria bacterium
AGGCCAGAAAGTCTTGAATGTATCGCTATCTGTCTCCGGGTACCCGACACCCGTAATATAGTTGGTCAGCGCATCCAGCCAGACATACATGACGTGTTTGTCATCCTTGGGTACGGGAACGCCCCAGTCGAAGCTGGTCCGGGAAACAGAGAGGTCTTTCAAACCTCCCTCTTGTTTCACGAATGAAACAATCTCGTTGCGGCGCGACTCAGGCTCAATAAATTCAGGATGCTTTTCATACAGATCAAGCAGCTTCTGTGTATACGAAGACAGACGGAAGAAATAACTCGGCTCCTCGCGCCATGATACTTCCGCGCCCGTTGGCGCAAACCTCTTTCCCGCCGCATCCGTGGTCAGCTCGTCTTCTCCAAAATAGGCTTCATCACGAACCGAGTACCAACCTTCATACTTGCCAAGATAGATATCACCATTTTTCGCGATCTCATCCCAGATGGTTTGCGATGCCTTGTAATGGCGTGGTTCGGTCGTGCGGATAAAATCATCCTGACTGATATTCAGAACCTTATCCATCTCAACAAACTCGGCGGCGATTTGGTCACAAAAAGCACGGGGCGCCATGCCGTTCTTTTCAGCCGTGGTCGCTACCTTCTCGCCGTGTTCATCCGTACCCGTCAGGAAAAACACCTGATGCCCATCCAGACGGCGGAAGCGTGCCAGTACGTCCGTCAGGATCACTTCGTACGCATGCCCCAGATGCGGCGCGCCGTTCACATGGGCGATCGCCGTCGTAATATAATAGGGAGATTTTTTGCTCATGACTTAAGCTGCCTTTCTGGCTTCATCAAAAATGGAAAACGCCCCCAATATGGCCTGACGTTTATCAAGGTTTGCAAAATCCACACTATTAAAGTGCGATTTTAATGAATCACTGATCGCCAGCCATTCTTCAATCGAGTAATGGTTGGCCATCCGTATAATTTCGACGCTGTTCAGCGGCAACGGCAGCTGTATGCCACGCGCGCGCGCATTCACGACCGACTGCACAGCCCATGTAAAAACATCCAGAAATGTCTGGTAGCTTTCCTCCTGTCCGGGCTTTGAAAGATTGTCTGCCAGACCGTGAATTTGCGGCCAGTCCCATGAAGGCCACTGCGCCAGCAATCCTGAAACCTTATAGATGACTTCCAGCCCGCCTTCTTCGATCAGACGCGCCCCCTGCCCGGCGCTTCCCCCGGTCAGGATATGAAGAGTTTCAAGATCAGAGTCTTTCAATCCCGGTTCTGCATAGCGGAGCAGGCGGGAAAAAGGCTCTTTCGCCAAAGTCTGGAAATGAACCGTGCGGCAACGTGAACGGATCGTCGGGATCATCATTCCGGGTCTGTGGCAGATCAGGATCAGCAGCGCATGCGCCGGTGGCTCTTCCAGAATCTTCAGGATCGCATTCTGCGCCTGATTGGTCATGGTATCGGCATCGTCAACAATCGCGATACGCCAACCGCCAAAGGAAGCTGTCATACGCATGAACGGGGCAATTTTACGCACCGCATCGATATTCAGCGAACCCTTAAACCGCCCCTTTTTCTCATCATACTCACGTTCAACCGTCAGCAGATCGGGATGTCCGCCAGCGGATATCATGCGAACGACCTGTTCGTTCATATCGACATTCAGGTTCTCGGGCTTTGCTTTAGGCAAAGGCTCACCGAATAACCCGCCACCAGCACTTTCATCCTCGGGCTTTCCCTTAGTCAGTAAATAACGCGCCAGACGAAAGGCCATGGTTGATTTGCCAATACCTTCAGGCCCGCAAAACATCAGGGCATGAGGAAAATGACCAGAATCCAAG
>JAMHVA010000280.1:0-9262 GCA_035904625.1 Alphaproteobacteria bacterium
GCCAGGCTTCATAGCTCTTGATGCACTTTTCTGCCGCTTCGTGCAGTCTTTTGCCGACTTCATCCATAACCTGACTCCTTTTTCAATGCAGGGATTTGAGCATACGCGATCACGGATCAAGCCGCAACCGCGCTATATTATGCGAATTACGACGAACCGAAGATGTTATTGATCTGCTGCGTCACGCGAATGAACGTGGTGCGCTTCGACAGCTCTTTCAAGCGCCGCGCCCCGACATAGGTACAGGCGGACCGCAAGCCGCCCTGAATATCATTCATGGTGGCCGTAACATCGCCGCGATAGGGAACCTGAACGGTCTTGCCCTCGCTGGCGCGGTATTCTGCCACACCGCCCGCATGCTTGTTCATGGCTGTATCACTGCTCATGCCGTAGAACGTCACATATTTCTTGCCGTCCTGTTCGATCACATTGCCTTCGCACTGGTCGTGGCCAGCCAGCATACCGCCCAGCATGACGAAATCAGCCCCCGCACCGAACGCCTTGGCCAGATCGCCCGGCACCGTGCAGCCGCCATCGGCGCATACTAACCCGCCCAGACCGTGCGCCGCATCGGCGCATTCGATGATGGCCGACAGCTGCGGATAACCGACACCGGTCATCTTCCGCGTCGTGCAGACGCTACCCGGGCCGATACCGACCTTGACCACGTCAGCTCCCGACAAAATCAGCTCTTCCGCCATTTCGCCTGTAACAACATTGCCAGCCATGATCGTGACATCCGGCAGGCGCGCGCGCATTTTCTTGATAAAGGACACAAACGGCTCGCTATAACCATTCGCCACATCGATACACAGTTTGTCGATGCCTTGTCCGTCTTTCCATTTATGATTCAGGAACGCTTCCAGCTTCTCTTCGTCCTTCTCACTGACGCCGATACTGTACCAGACGTTGCGATTGCCTTCTTTCTCATAGAAAGCGATCAACTGGTCGAGCGCATAATGCTTATGCATGGCCACAGTCATACCCTGCCCCATCGCACCGAATGTCCGCGCCATCGCCATCGTGCCGACGCCGTCCATGTTGGCGGCGATAATCGGCACGCCGTCATAATTGCGCTTGCTCCATTTGAATTCATAGCTGCGATGGATATCGACTTCCTTGCGGCTCGACAGTGTCGAACGCTTCGGACGGATCAGTACATCCTTGAAATCCAGTTTGACGTCTTCTTCAATACGCATGTCATCTCACGATTTAAAAAGGGAGGAAGCCGCATTCATGTGCTTCTGTTTCTTGCCGATCTCGGCTTCAACGCGCACGATTTCGGCTTTCAGCTCATCAATATAGTCTCGCAACTCTTCGACCGACAGGGCATCGAGATTACGCAATTTCGGTTTCTTTGTACGGGGATCCAGATCGTCGTCGAACATGGTTTTCCTGTTGTGCTGACCTTGAAAAGCCCCCTAGACTACGCACATGACAACGCAAACGCAACAGATCATGAAAGCCATCAAAATCCGCACCTTTGGCGGGCCAGAAGTCCTTGAAATTCAAGAGATTTCTATCCCCAACCCCGATCCGGACGAGGTGCTGGTAAAAGTCCATGCCGCGGGCGTGAACCGCCCGGACCTGCTGCAACGAATGTGGAAATACCCGCCCCCGCCCGGCATCACCGATACACCGGGGCTGGAGATCGCTGGCGAAATCGTCGCTACAGGTGAAAAAATCTGCGCCCTGATCGCCGGAGGCGGTTACGCCGAATATGCTCTCGTACCCAAGGGGCAGTACCTGCCCATCCCGCAAGGCCTGTCGATGGTCGAGGCCGCTGCCCTGCCCGAGACTGTATTCACTGTATGGAACAACGTCTTCGTGCGTGGTGCGCTTAAACCCGGCGAAGCGATCCTGATCCATGGCGGTGCATCCGGCATCGGCACCACAGCGATCCAGATGGCCAAGGCCCATGGCGCGCGCGTGATCGTCACGGCAGGGTCGGATGAGAAATGCGCGGCCTGTATCAAGCTGGGTGCCGATCAGGCGGTCAATTACAAGACGCAGGATTTCAGCGAAATATTGTCGGATATCGATGTTGTGCTGGATATGGTCGGCGGCGATTACGTCGCAAAAAATTTAAAAGTGCTGCGCGATGGTGGCCGCCATGTCAGCATCGCAACCATGAACGGCAGCAAGGCGGAAATCGACATTCGCCTGGTCATGCAAAAACGTCTGGTGCTGACCGGGTCGACCCTGCGCAACCGCCCGGTTGCAGAGAAGGCCGAACTGGCGCGGGGGATTCACGAAACCGTATGGCCGTGGATTGAGGCAGGAAAAGTCAAACCCGCGATCTTCAAGACATTCCCGCTGGAAGAAACCGCACAGGCCCACGCCGCACTGGAAGCCGGAGATCATGTCGGTAAAATCGTCCTGATCGCCCTATGATTATGTAAATAAATAAACACTAGCGATCCTGACTGTCTGCGCTTATATTCCTGTTATTCCCGACATTGATTACCGTCGAGACATGGCCTCTGAAACAGCGGGCCGGACGCAGGAAAGTTTTGTTTTAAGGAGAATTTCACATGGCTGCCAAGATTGAATATGCCGGGCTGTTGATGCCCAAGGCCAGCGCTGTATGGCTGGTAGAGAACACCCCCCTGACATTCGAACAGATTGCCGAATTCACCGGCCTGCACCCGATTGAAGTGCAAGCCCTGGCCGATGAAGAAGTCGGTCGTGGCATCGTTGGTCGTAACCCGATCGAGCATAACGAAGTGACACAGGAAGAGCTGGACAAGGCGATCGATTCATCGCTGAACGGCGACGCCAGCTATCGCATGAAAATGGCGAAAAGCGATCTGCCATCCGTCAAGATGCGTGCCAAGGGCCCGCGTTACACGCCGGTGACGAAGCGTCAGGACAAGCCCGATGCGATTGCTTACATCCTCAAACATCACCCGGAAGTATCGGACGCCCAGATCTGCAAGCTGGTCGGCACAACCAAACCAACCATCCAGTCGATCCGCGACCGCACCCACCCGAACAGCCAGAACATCAAGGCACGTCACCCGGTCGATTGCGGCCTGTGCACCTATGCCGAGCTGGACGCCGCATCCCGCAAGGGCCTGAAGGCACAAGGCAAGACACCGGAAGAGATCAAAGCCCACAAAGAAAAGATCATTAAAGACCAGCAGGACGAACTGGCAGAAGACAAATCGTCATCCTCGTCTTCCTCAGGTGGATTCGATTTCAGCAACTTCCTGAAGAGTTCGGGCACGAAGGATTAATCATCCCCACCCTTGGAAATGCGAAAACGCGGCATGTTCAGTGCCGCGTTTTCTTTTACTACGATCACACAATAGCCGTCAGGCGTGTTGTGCCTCCTCCATTTCAATTTCTTCCTTGATACGCAATTTCTCGATCTTCAGCCTTTTCAGTGCCACGGGGTTCGCCGCCGGATGTTTCATTTCGTTTTCCAACTGCTCGGAGAGCAGCGCATGACGGTTACGAAGAGCTTGCAGGCGACCTCTGATATTTCCACGCTTTGTAGGCATTGATCTATTCTCCATATCTTATTGGTCTAACAACAGGTCACATGTCTCCGCCCATGGCAGACCAACGTCCGCCTAGCTTTTTCGTCCTGACATATTCAGGAAAAGAAACACCTAACCATAAGATCAGGATGTCATGTAAAAGCTTAATAAGAGGTTAAATTCTGGTGCGTTGCACGCCCGTCATCCACCGGCAAAAAATCAGCCACCTTTTTTAAGGGTGGCTGAGTAGGTGTTGCGTGTGAGGAGGAACAACATTCCTATACTCACATCTTAACCTGTTAACAGTTAAGCTTTCTTAAAAATTATGTAAATACATAGTTAAGATCGTTAATATAAAAAAACCTTTATAAATCAAAGACTACGCCCTGTGCTAACGGCAATGCCGACGAGTAATTGACCGTTTGCGTCTGACGGCGCATATAGGCCTTCCATGAATCCGACCCGCTTTCACGACCACCGCCGGTTTCTTTCTCGCCACCGAACGCCCCGCCGATCTCGGCCCCGCTCGGGCCGATATTGACGTTGGCAATCCCGCAATCGCTGCCCGTCGCCGACAGGAAGGTTTCAGCCTCGCGCACGTTCAGCGTAAAGATGCAGGAGGACAGACCTTGCGGCACGTCGTTCTGAAGCGCGATGGCATCATCTATTGTTTTGTATTTCATCACATACAGGATCGGGGCAAAAGTTTCAGCCTTGACCACGGATGACTGGGATGACATTTCAACCAGCGCCGGTTTCACGTAGTAACCACCAGCCGGTACGCCGTCTGTCGCACGCACGCCGCCGGTCAGTATCTTTCCGCCCTCAGCTTGTGCTTGCTTCAGCGCCGCCTCGAACGCATCAAACGATGCCTTGTCGATCAGCGGGCCGTTCAGCGTTCCGTTTTCCAGCGGATTGCCGAGGCGGATCGCGCCATAAGCCTTCTGCAGTGAGGGAATGAGTTTGGCATACACATCTTCATGAACGATCAGGCGGCGCAACGATGTGCAGCGCTGACCCGATGTGCCAACGGCACCAAACAGGATCGCCCGCACCGCCATTTCAAGATCGGCGCTCGGCGTGACAACCATCGCATTGTTACCACCCAGTTCCAGCAGGCTGCGGCCCAGACGGCCCGCCACCTTCTGCGCGACGGCCCGTCCCATCGGCACACTGCCCGTGGCGCTGATCAGCGGTACATCATGGTGATTGACGAGGGCTTCACCAATATCGCGGCCACCGATCACAATTTCCATCATACCATCAGGCAGCTTATGACCGGCCTTGCGGAAGCGTTCCGCCGCGCGATCAAAGATCACCTTGCAGGCCAGCGCCGTCAGCGGTGTTTTCTCGGACGGCTTCCAGATTGCGGTGTCACCGCAGACATAGCCGATCATGGCGTTCCACGCCCACACGGCGACGGGGAAGTTGAACGCAGTGATAATGCCCACCGGCCCCAGCGGATGCCAGATTTCACGCATATGGTGACCCGGACGTTCAGATGCAATCGTCAAACCGTAGAGCTGACGTGACAGGCCGACAGCGTAGTCACAGATATCGATCATCTCCTGCACTTCGCCCAGCCCCTCCGAGAGGATCTTGCCGCATTCCAGTGTGACCAGACGCCCCAGCTCTTCCTTGCTCGCGCGCAGTTCCTCGCCCAGCAGGCGCACCAGTTCGCCGCGCACAGGGGCCGGAACGGCTTTCCATTGATCGAAAGCCGCCTTGGAACGTTTGACAGCCGTATCAACATCAGCAGCCTTGTGCTGACGCAGGACAGCCAGTTGCGCCCCATCGATCGGGGATTTCACGACCAGATCACCGGCGCTGAAGGACGGGCCCGTCAGGCCGAGCGCATTCAGAATGGATTGACTGTCGTTCATAAGGGGACTCACTTTCGCGCTTGAAGAACTCGACACGGTATCTCTCCTGCATATATATATTATGGTTATTTTCAGCCGCTATTCTGGCACAAGCGGCCAAACGACTGAAGCCCCATTTTGCAAGGCGATAGATTAGGACGATGTACCGGGAACAGGCGCAGCAGGATTGCCCGACGGCGCATCAGCGTTGTTATTCTCGCCTTTCAGCGCGCTGCCATGCAGCAAACCGGCTTCCTCGAGGATCGGATAAGCCACTGTGCACATATAACTGTTGATGCGGCGATAATCGCGGATGATATCAAGGTGCAAGCCGCTGGTCGCAATCGTTTCCGGTACGCCTTCGCGAATGCGTTCCATATGTGCCTGTGTGGCTTTCTGTTCGGCCTTGCGCAAGTTTTCCTTGCCTTCGATCATGCGGCGCGCCAGCTTCTCGTCGTTCGTCACGAACACGCTTTGGGCCAGACGCACGGTTTCCAGCACGGCGCTGTGAATATCCTGAATCTCTTTCCAGCCTTGGTCAGAAAAACGCTTGTGCTCACGGATTTTCTTCAGCGCCATCTCCATCAGACTCTTGTCGATGGTATCGCCCACATTCTCAAGATTGGTCGCGAAAGTCAGCGTCCGCACATATTGCTGCGTGTCTTCTGGGTCCAGCGCCTCGCGTGTCATCTTGGCCATGTAATGCTTGACGGCCTTATTCAGCTTGTCGAGGACATCGTCGCGCGCGCGGATGCGATAGACGATGCTTTCATCATTCGTGCGCAGAGCCACAACCGTATCCTCCATCATGCTTTGCACGAGATCGGCCATGCGCAATGTCTCACGACCAGCAGAGGACAAGGCAATCGCCGGTGTGTCGATCTGCTTTTCATCAAGATAACGCGCCTTGCCCGGATCATCGGCATCGGGACGGTCGGGGATCAGGCGCAAGGTCAGGTGCGCGATGCTGCCCGTGAACGGCAGGAAAATCAGCGCCAGCACCATGTTGAAACCCATGTGCAGATTGACGACCATGCGCGCCGGATCATCGCCAAGGCCGCTCACGATTGTCTGCACAGGTTCCAGCAACGGCAGGAAGATAATCACCCCCGTCAGGCGCATCAGCAGGTTCCCCACCGGAACGCGAGTGGCTTCGGGACTATCCTTCATTGTCGCGATCAGCGGTGCCATCACGCCACCAAGGTTGGCGCCCAGCACCATCGCCAGCGCGACATGGATCGGCAGGATCATGCTGGCCGCCAGTGACCCCAGCAGCAGGACGACCGCCAGCGATGAATGGCAAAGCCACGTAATCAACGCCGCGATCAGAACCAGCAGGACCGGGTCCTGATCGAGTGATTTCAGAACAACCGGCAGAACGTCAGAATCGCGCAAGGGGGCAGCCCCCTGCTTGATCAGGCTCAGCGCCAGCATCATCAGGCCGAGGCCGATAAACATCTTGCCGAGGTGAGCCAGACGCCCGGGCTTGTGCTCAAAGAAGGAATAAATGATGAAGCCGGAAATAATCAATGACGGCGCCATCCACGACAGATCGAATGTCAGGACCTGCGCCACCAGCGTGGTGCCGACATCGGCACCCAGCATCACAGCCAGCGCCGCCGCACCTGTCATCATCTTGCGACCGCAGAAGGACGCCACGATCAGCGCCGTCGCCGTCGAGCTTTGCAGCAGCGCGGTGACGCCGATACCGGAGAAAAAAGCGCGAATACGGTTCTTGGTTCCCCAGGAAATCCCCTGATGCAGGCCCTGCCCGAAGGCCTTGGTCATCCCGAGCTTGACACTGCGCAGGCCCCAGAGCAGCACACAAACGCCGCTCAGCACGTTCAAAAGCACAACGGAAGGGGTGGCAATCAGCAAGGCACGTGGGGGCTCCTATCCCCTTTTTCTTCTAGAATCCCCGGAAAAGGCAGGCGATCATGCTGCAATGCACCTATAAAGTACTGAAGATTCAGTGACTTCCGGGCAGAAGCGCATTCTTGTTATCTTAGAACCCCGCGCCCGGTTGGGCAAGGTATTCGTTTTCTTCGGGGGTATTCTGGCGGCCCAATATGGCATTTCTGTGAGGGAAACGCCCAAAACGGACGATTACGTCGCGGTGGCGCAACGCATAGTCATACGCCACCGGATCGCTATCCCGCAACGCCCCGAACAGGGTGACGGACCTGTCCTGATCAACGATGTTCTCGCTGTGCTCGAACGGCAGGTACAAAAAGCGCCGCCGTTCAGGCGCAATCACCTGATCGAACCCCCGCGCCAGAACATGCCGTGCCACACGCAAGGCCTTAGCATCCGTGGCAAAAGCCTCGGGGCTGCCGCGAAACATGTTGCGGGGAAACTGGTCAAGCACGATGCACAGCGCCAGACACCCTTCCGGCTCATCCTGCCACAGGTCGCAAACGCCATCGGCGACCATGCGATAGGTCGACGCAAAGCGGCTGGCAATCAGCGCATCGAATTCATCGTTTTTCTGGAACCATTGTGCGGGCACGGTTTCTTCAAACCAGAAGTGTATGATCTCTTGTTTCGTATCCCGCATGAAACTTGTTACTTCTTCTCATGCGGCGGCGTGTGATCGCCTTCAGGCTTGGTGACAAGGGCGGCAAACTGGCGCTCGGTTTTGGTCGCCATATAGGAAAGAAGCACCGCCGGAAGGAAGGGCAGCAGGACCAGCCCGATAATCGACAGATCGTGCATAGCCTCCAGCAGATGGCCATGAACATCCCGCATATACAATGTAATAAATACGACAACACCCGTCAGCGCAAACGCAAGGGCGAAGAAGCGGTAAAGCCGTGACTTGATGAGAAGGCTGCGGGCCAGCAGCCGTTTCTGTTCCAATTCATGCACAGAGGCGGGCTTGCCCTCAGCCGGGGATTTTTCGGCCATGGTGTTCCTGCTAACAAGACATCCGGTTCTAATGGATTTTAGACCAGATCTTCTTCTTTACATTATACATCACACCGGTGAAGACCAGAAGGAAAAGGAGCACCATCACCCCTGTGCGCTTGCGCGCTTCCATGTGCGGCTCGGACGCCCATGTCAGGAACGAGGAGACATCTTTTGCATATTGATCAACGGTTTGCGGGGCATTGTCATCATAAGCCACCTGACCATCCTGCAGCGGCGGTGCCATCGCGATGATATGGCCCGGCATGGTGGTATTCCAATGCTGTCCCTGCAGCAGGGTCGTGCCTTCCGGTGCTTCGTGGTAACCGGTCAGGATGCCGTAAATATAGTTCGGGCCGCCATGGCGTGCCTTGGCCAGCAACGACATATCGGGCGGGTAAGCGCCATTGTTGGCATACTTGGCCTGCTCGACATTCGCATACGGCGATTTGAAATGATCGCTCGGGCGTCCCGGGCGCTCAAACATTTCACCTTCGTCATTCGGACCGTCCATCACGGTCACATCGCCCGCCACAGCCTTGATCTGGCCCTCGCTGTAGCCCAGCGCCGAAAGATCACGATAATAAAGGCGGTTCATCGAGTGGCACGCCGAACACACTTCGCGATAAACCTTGAAACCGCGCTGAAGCGATGCCCGGTCATAAGTCCCCAGAGGACCTTCGAACGACCACTGAAGTTGCGGAAGGTGCCCGCCCTCTGCGGCCTGCGCATGAAGCGGCGACAGCAGGGCCAAAGATGTGCAGGTCACAAGAGCCAGTTTTTTCATCGACATAACAATTACTCCGTATCTTTCTCTTATGCCTTCAGCACAGCTTCGTTGATGCTGCTCGGCAGCGGCAATGCCTTTTCATGGCGTGACAGCCACGGCAGGATCATCAGGAAGTAGGCAAAATAATAACACGTGCCCAACTGGCCGATCCACAACAGCGGGATAACGCCGAACAGGGCGGCATCGGCGGTTTCCATCCCGACATAACCCAGCACGAC
>JAMHVA010000281.1:0-8598 GCA_035904625.1 Alphaproteobacteria bacterium
TATGCGGATGAAATTTCGCGGCCTTGCCGACAGCCAGCTTTGTTTCGATTCACCGCTGTGGGGTCATAACGATTATTACCACAGCGCCTGTGATGATGACATGAAGCGCGTTTTCAGCACGGTTCCGGGTTCAGGCGGTGTCAGCTGGATGAAGGCCGCGAAGGGTGCCAATCTGGGCGAACCATGGTATTTCACCGGCAATTCATGCGTGCCCGGCATCGGCCCCTATCAGGGTGATGATTGCAATAGCGACGGCACAGCGACATCGGAAGAGCTGATGATGTTCCTGCCGAATATCAGCAAGGCCCTGTGTCTTGAAATCAACACGCAACTGGATATCGAGAACCCGAACGGCAACCCGCCGCAGGCATCGGGCAATATCTGGCCCGCCGGCATGCCGGTGTTTACCGGGTCCTATGCCGATGGCGGCAAAGTGGATAGCGCTGGCAGCGGCGATGCCGCCGTGCTGCGTGGCCGTGAGTTCGGCTGCGTCGAGGGGAACGGCACGCCGCCCGCTGGTACATATGTTTATTTTCATACACTCCTGAAACGCTGAGATTGCCAACATGTCATTATCCGAAGCCCTGTCCGTTGCCGATATGGAATCCGTTATCAATCACGCATGGGATGACCGCGCCAATATCGGCATCAGCACAGCGGGCACAGTGCGCGATGCGGTCAATCATGCGCTGAAGGGGCTGAACAAGGGCATACTGCGTGTGGCCGAGCCGCTGACGGATGGCAACTGGTATGTGCATGAATGGCTGAAGAAGGCGATTTTGCTGTCATTCCGGTTGAACCGTAATGAAGAGATCAAGGGCGCGCCGGGCGATACGTTGTGGTGGGACAAGGTGCCGCCCAAGTTCGAGAACTGGATCGGCGGGGATTTTTCCGATGCCGGTTTCCGCGCTGTCCCCGGCAGCTACGCCCGGTACGGTTCGTATATCGCCAAGGATGTCGTGCTAATGCCGTCTTTCGTCAATATCGGTGCCCGTGTCGATGAAGGCACGATGGTTGATACTTGGGCGACTGTCGGTTCCTGCGCTCAGATCGGCAAGCGCTGCCATATTTCGGGCGGTACGGGTATCGGCGGCGTGCTGGAGCCGTTGCAGATGGCACCGGTCATTATCGAGGACGATGTCTTCATCGGTGCCCGCAGCGAGATCGCCGAAGGCGTGCGCGTCGGCAAGGGCGCGGTGATTTCGATGGGTGTCTTTATTGGTGCCTCCACCAAGATTGTCGACCGCGAAACCGGCGAGATGTTTCAGGGCCATGTACCCCCGTATGCCGTGGTCGTTCCCGGCACCCTGCCCGCCGCCCCCCGTAGCGACGGCAAACCAGCACCATCGCTGGCCTGTGCGGTGATCGTGAAGCGCGTCGATGCCCAGACACGGGCAAAAACATCGCTCAATGAACTGTTAAGGGCTTGAATTTATAAAGTTATTTATTATTTTGCACCATGAACAAAGTTCATGTTACTGTGCTCAAGTTTTATGTAAAGACTTTTTTGTTTTTCAATTTAAAGGTTTACCCGGTGCAAACACCTCAACATCCGCAAGATCCGCGCGCCACAGACCTGCCCCATCGCGATGAAACCCCTCTGCCGACCGCCGGTCATGCGCAGCTTTCATCGCTGGCCTATATCCGCACCGAACGCGATGCCAGCCACGAGACCCCTGAAATTCTGAAATTCGTCCGGGCGTGGATGATGGAGCGCCAGTATCATCACGGGCTGACCTGCCTTGAACTGCTGAGGAAGCAAAAAGGCGATGAAAAACGTGATGACGGTTTTACCCCTTCGATCATTCATGAACTGAGTCAGGCCTGCTATACGATTGCGCTGGTCGAGGGCGGATATGATCTGCCCGATGTCGAAGCGCTGCTTTGCCTCAATTTCACCCATGATCTGGGTGAAGAAAAAAGCCTGAAGAAAAACGATATGCACACGCTGTTCCAGGCGCAATCGATCAGCCACATGGCGGCTCGTGCCAACAGCCTTGACGGGTTTGCCGCCAATGTTCCTGTCTGGGAAGATACCATGAGCACCTTGTTCGGACGTATGGCGAAGAAAATGGGGGGAGTCCCCCTTTATTTTTCTGCGGACAATCCGCTGAAAACGGATCACAAAAAATACTTTGAGTCGCTGCTGGATCATCCGACGACCGTGATCGCCAAGTTTCTCGACCGCATTCACAACATGGCGACGATGATCGGCGTCAAAGCCCTGCATAAGCAAAAAGAATATCTTCATGAAACATTGCTTCTGCGCGATACACTGAAACAAGCTGCCGCCCGTTATCCGCAATACGCACCGACATTCACGGTCATGAACAAGATTCTGACCATACAAGTGATGTTTACCGCAAGCTATCTAGAGCGGATCGACCCGACCTACAGGGCGGGTTTTGGATCGGCCACCCTGCCGCGCCTGCGCGATATAGCCCCGCTGCCACATGGTCTGGATCCGCTGCACATTACGCAAGCCCGGGCGCTGCGTGATCTTACATGGCGCGCGGCCTATAAAAATCCGGAACCCTCAGCCGCCTGAAACAAGCCTCTCTTGGCACGTTCATCGCCGTTTGGTACTCTGACGGCCATGAACACCACCGACCCCGTAGCATTGACACAAGACCTGATCCGTTGCGCCAGTATCACACCGGCGGATGCAGGAGCGCAGGCTGTACTGAAGCAGGCGCTGGAACGATTGGGATTTACATGCCGTGACCTGCCGTTCGGCAATATCAGCAACCTGCTGGCCCGGTATGGCGATCAGGGGCCGCATCTGTGTTTTTGCGGCCACACCGATGTCGTGCCGCCGGGTGATGAAAACGCATGGTCGTCACCACCTTTCGCCGCCGTTGTTCGTGATGGCAAGCTGATCGGGCGCGGCAGCGCCGACATGAAAGGGAATATCGCCTGTTTTGTGGCGGCCCTTTCCCGATTCATCGCCCAGCACGGCACCATCCCCGGATCGGTCAGCCTGCTGATTACCGGCGACGAAGAAGCCGACGCCATCAACGGCACAGTCAAAGTTCTGGAATGGATGAAAGATCATCAGGCCCTGGCCGATGTTTATCTGGTGGGCGAGCCGAGCAACCCGGATATGCTGGGTGAGGAAATCAAAATCGGCCGTCGCGGATCTTTAAGCGGGCGTATTATTGTTCACGGTACACAGGGCCATGTTGCCTATCCCGACCGCGCGTATAATCCGTTGCCACGGCTGATCACACTTCTGGACCGTCTGGCACAGCATGAATTCGATCAGGGCACGGAATTCTTTCCGGCGACCAATCTTGAAATCACATCGGTCGATGTCGGCAACAAGGTCGACAACATTATTCCGGCCAAAGGGGAGGCGCGGTTCAATGTGCGCTTTAACGACACATGGACCGCGGGCAGCCTTGAGGAAAAAATCCGCACGATACTGGATAATACCGGATACGCTTATGAACTCAGCACCAGTTCCAATGCCGCGGCCTTCATCACCAGACCGGGTGCGCTGACCGATCTGGTATCCCATGCCGTAGCAAAGGTTACCGGAAAAACCCCGCGCCTCTCGACCGGGGGTGGCACATCGGATGCGCGTTTTGTCGCCGCTTACGGCCCGGTTGTCGAATGCGGGCTGATCAACAAGACGATTCATAAAGTCGATGAGCATGTGATGATCGATGACCTGCACAGCCTGACCGCGATCTATCTGCAAATTCTGGAAGATTATTTTCCGGCCTGAGCGGCGTCATAATCAACGCGCACCAGATAAAGACCATCCGAGGGCGCGGTCGGCCCGCCCTTGGTGCGGTCCTTGGCTTCCAGTGCACGCTTCATATCATCCGTCGACCATTTGCCTTCACCGACCATAACCAAAGAGCCGACCATGTTCCGCACCTGATGATGCAGGAACGAACGGCCCTCGACATGGAAGCGCAGTTCAACGCCGCCGCAATTATCATATGTCAGTGATTCAATATCCAGACGATCCAGCGTTTTCACCGGTGACTTTGCCTGACAGTCGCTGTCGCGGAATGTCGAAAAATCATGACGGCCCAGAAGATGACGTGCCGCCGCCTGCATGGCATCACGGTCCAGCTTGCGCCAGATCTGCCATGCCAGACCGGCATCAATCGCGGCTGAAGCCGAACGGCTGATCAGGCGGTAAGTATAAAGCTTGTTGGTTGCAGAAAATCGGGCATGGAATTCTTCGGGAACTTCTTCCGCCTTCAGAACCGCCACCGGCAGCGGCCTCACATGCGCGTTGATCGCCTTGGCCAGTTCAAACCCGGTCAGGGGCCGGTCACCGTAATCAAGGTCAAGATGGGCAACCTGCCCCCGCGCATGAACCCCCGCATCGGTGCGCCCGGCCACATGGATAGTCAGGCGCTGCTGGCAGAATTTTTCGATGGCGTCTTCAATCGCCAGCTGCACGGAAGGAATTCCGGAATCCTGACGCTGCCACCCGGCGAAGGGGCGACCATCATATTCAATCGTCAGTTTCCAGCGCTTTTGTGCCATGCCCAGCGAAATAGCGGTTTTTTCCTTTCAGGGCAAGCTTTTACGATTTTGGACCGTTCCCATAAATGCAAAGCGGATTTCAGGCTTGAGCGGGCCGATAAAACGCGGTCTAATAACCCCTAGCGATACCGATCCCACAGAAAAGAGGACCGGATTGATACAGGGAGTACGATCTGCATGACTTTTGAGAAGGGAACGCTGACGGAGATTTTCCGCAGGCGTCGCCGGGGTTTGGTGCCTGAGGATCAGGCTTCACTCCCCTTCCGGCATGTCCACCCGCCGTCAGGGGCGGAACTTTTCTTTGCCAAACTGAAGAAGCCGCCCCGGAATCAGGGTCCTTATGTCGTCGGCTGGTTGCCGCAGGGCGAGGCGGTCACATCCTACTACAAAAATTTTAGCAAACATTCCGAAGCACTCGCATTTTTTCATCAGGCCAGAAACGGCGCCCCGCCGGTGATCAATGATTTCCAGCGCGATCCGCAAATGAACGATGTGTATGGGTGGGAATCGGATTTTCGCCTGAAAAGCAGGCCTTTAACAAAACGCAGCATGGAACGCATCAGCGCGCGGCTAGCTGATATCTTTAACATGGAAGCACCGGGCATCGAATATAGGCCGAACAAAAAGAAACGAACCTATGCCGAAGCCGACCTGAAACGTAACGTCATCCAGATGTATCGCCCGAATCTGGCCATTTTACTGCATGAATTTGCCCATCTGGTGAATGATCAGGTCAACAAGGATAACTGGGCGTGGCATGGTCCCGGTTTTATGCGTACGTATCTGGCCATCCTGTCATTGTTCCCGAAAGTCGGACAACACCGCAACCTGGAAGAAACCGCACAGGCACAAGGCCTCAGCATTGCCGATGAAAACGATATTCCGGCGATCCGGTGTTTGAAAAAATGGCGTTCGCGTCAGGCCGATGAGCCCAGCACCATACCCGGCCCGACATAATGGCCGTTCAACGCCGCCGAAAATTCCATCGGCTTGGCGTTATCAGGCTGGACTTTCAGCAGCCGGATGGCCGTCCCGCCGCCGCAGGCGACCAGCCCTTTTTGGTCGATGATCGTGCCGGGCGCGCCAGCACTGCCTGTTTCCAGTGCAACGCCTAAAATTTTCAGACGCATACCCTTGTCATTGAATGTATAGACACCCGGCCATGGATTAAGCGCACGGATCTGGCAATCAATCTCTTGCGCGTTCATGTTCCAGTCGATCAGGCCATCTTCTTTTTTGAGCAACGGCGCATAAGTGCTGGCGCTGTCATCCTGCACCGCCAGCGGCGGCAAGGCATGATCATGGGCGATCTGGCGGATCGTTTCCGCGATCATGACCGCGCCCAGAGACGATAATTCATCATGCAGGCTTTGCGCGGTGGTTTGCGGGCGAATATCGACCGCGCGGCGCATTAGCACCGGTCCGGTATCCAGCCCCTCTTCCATTTTCATGATGCAGATACCGCTTTCGCGGTCACCCTTCCAGATCGCATGCTGGATCGGCGAGGCGCCGCGCCAGCGCGGCAGCAATGATGCATGAATATTCAGGCAGCCAAAACGCGGCCCTTCCAGAACATCTTTCGGCAAAATCAGGCCATAGGCCGCCACCACCGCGACATCAGCATTCAGCATGAGAAACTCTTTACGCGCTTGTTCATCCCGTTTCAGGGAGCGCGGGGTGAAGACGGGGATATCATGATGCACAGCCATCTGATGTACGGGCGACATCTGCACCTGCTGACCGCGGCCCTTCGGGCGCGGCGGCTGGCTGTAGACCGCCAGAATATGATGACCCTCGGCGATCAGGGCTTCAAGCGCCGGGACCGAAAAGTCAGGCGTTCCCATGAAAATGATTTTCAGCGGATGAGGGTTCGGATGGTGGCTCATGGGCTAGAGGATCTCGCCCATCTTACGCATCTTGTCGATCTTCTTGATGATCATGTCACGTTTCAGTTTCGAGATATGATCGATGAACAGAACGCCGTTCAGATGATCCAGCTCGTGCTGGACGCAATGCGACATGGCACCTTCAGCCAGCAGTTCAGCAGGATGACCATGGTAATCAATATATTTCAGACGCACCGAGGCCGGACGCTGGACTTCGGCATATTGTCCCGGAATGGACAAACACCCCTCTTCCATCACACTGATCTCTTCCGCGCGCCAGATGATCTCAGGATTGATGATATGAATAGGACGCGGATCACCGCCTTCGCGCGGGGCCATATCCATCACGAAAACGCGGTTGAGCATGTCGATCTGGTTGGCGGCAAGGCCGATGCCGTGCGCTTCGTACATCGTCACCAGCATCCGGTCGAGCTGCGCGCGCAGTTCATCCGTCACGACGGAGACAGGCTGCGCCATCGCTTTCAGAGTCGGGTGCGGGATGTTGATTATCGTATACGGATCCATAAGCCATCAGCCGTTGGCACGGCGCTCCTCATCATATTCATCTGCGCCATTTTCGCCTGCGGTCAAGGGCGCACCCGTGAGGGAACGCGGCAGGGCTTCAATATAGGCCGGTTCTTCGATCGTTTTCCCGCCTGTCTGGACGTGCAGGTCTTTGAGCTTGCGCGCGGATGGCAAGACCATACGCTCGAGTGATCCCATCGCCTTGTTATATCCATCAAGCGCCTGCCCCAGACCCTTGCCTGCTTTTTCAAGATGGGCGCTGAATGTGGAAAGGCGCTGATAGAGATCGGAACCAATGGCCGAAATCTCCTGCGCATTACGAGCCAACTCGACCTGACGCCAGCTTAAGCCCACCACGCGCAGCAACGCCATCATCAGCGTGGGGGATGCAATGATAATGCGGTTTTCAGAAGCATAATCGACCAGCCCCGGATCGGCGCGTAATGCCGCGCTAAACAGATGCTCGGACGGCAGGAACAACACGACGAAATCAGGCGATTCCAGCTGCTCCCAGTAATTCTTGGCGCCCAGCGCCTTCACATGCGCGCGGACCTGACCGGCCAGATCGGACAGCAGTTTTTTATACTCAGCCTCCGGCATGTCTTCCTGCAGGCGGTCGGCAAACTGGTTTACCGGGGCCTTGGCATCGACGACGATATTGAAGCCATCCTGCAAACGGATCACCACATCCGGACGCATGCGCCCCTCGGCACTGTTCATCGAGACTTGCGTTTCGTAATGAACGCCTTTCATCAGGCCGGAATTATCCAGCAGGCGTTCCAGAATATATTCCCCCCAGCGCCCCTGCGCCGTCGGGCTGCGGAGAGCGCCCGAAAGTTTCGCCGTTTCGCGGTTCAGGCTTTGCAGATCATCGCGAATAGCCTTGTCGGTGCCTTTGAGCTGTTCAACCGCAGCGCTGAGTTGCTGCAAATGATCACCCACAGGCTTGACCATTTGTTCGATGGCTTTATGACGTTTATCGAGATCATGACTGCCGTCGGATTGGGCCTGTTTCAGCTTTTCCTGCGCCAGTTGGAGGAATTGTTCGCTGCTGTTCTTTAAGGCTTCCTGCGCGGTTCTGGCAAACAGACCGTCCAGCTCGGTCCGGCTGATTTCACGGGCATCCAGTTCGGCTTTCAATGTGGCGCGCTGGCGTTCCAGCCGGATCACCGCGACCCCCATGACGACCAGGGTCAGCGTCAGGCCCCCGGCAAACCCCAGCCCGAGGGATGCCGCATCCAAATTTGCCCATAAATCCGTCATTGCCGTGTCAGCCATTTTTTAAAACCTCCCTTTGGTGTAGAGTAGGACGATGATGAAAACAAGACGCAAATCAGCCTCCTTTTCCCCCGTTTCCTGCCATTCGCAGGCCGGAAACGCCATGATTTACGTCCTGATCGCGATTGTTTTATTCGGCGCGCTGACATTTATCGTCGCCCGCCAGAGCGATGACAGCGAAACCGGGGGTCTGAACGCCGAGCAGACCGAAATTGCCGCCACCCAGCTCGTGCAGACCTCGATGCAGCTGAAACAGGCGGTTGACCAGATGCTCTATAGCGGGTCGGAGCCGGATACGCTCGATTTTACCACCCCGGATGACGAGCCGGCTTTCAGCACGGCGCCTTATGTCCATAAGGTCTTCCACCCTTCCGGCGGCGGCGTGATTTTGCAGCCGATC
>JAMHVA010000282.1:0-3448 GCA_035904625.1 Alphaproteobacteria bacterium
GATGCGATGTTCGCGCGCCTTGGCGGCCTGCACCGCAATACATTTATCAACTCGCCGAAGCTGCTGGACGGCACATTGCGCCTGAAGGCCCTGCCACGCCTGCGCTTTGCAGGACAAATTACAGGCTGCGAGGGCTATGTCGAAAGCGCATCCGTCGGCATCATGGCGGGTCGCTTCGCCGCTGCCGAGCGTCTGGGACAATCGCTCAGCGCGCCACCACTGACCACGGCGATGGGTGCGATGCTGAATCACATCACCGGCGGTGCCGATGCGGAAACATTCCAGCCGATGAACATCAATTTCGGCCTTTTCCCGCCGCTGGACCTGAAAGATGCCCGTGGCCGCCCCATCCGCGGCACGGACAAGAAGCGGGAAACCACGACCCGCGCCCTGCAAGATATGGATAGCTGGCTGCTGGCGCAGGAACAAAAGTCAAAAGTCGCCTGAATTTCCCGTGAATCAGCCCTGTTTCGAACAGCGACATGATTGACTTATCCGGTCAGCGTGCCAGAATCCCCTTCATTTCTATAATTCGAATTTTTGGAGCGTTTTATGCCCCTTCGTATGTTTGCCGTCATCGCCCTTGTCTTTGTTCTGGCTGGCCCGGCCCACGCCCAGACCGATGCGGTTGCCGCGCAAGTGACTGCGGGTCAGGTTGTCGGCACACTGATTGACGCTGAAGGGATCGTCACGTTGCTGACCCCGGGTGATACACCTCGCACAGCAGCAGCGAATGCCCCCATACATATGAATGATCTGATTGAAACCGACGCCGGTGGCCGCGCCTTCATCCTGTTGATGGACGAGACAGAACTGACACTGGGCGAGAACACACAGCTCACGATTGACGAGTATTTTTTTGATGAAGAAGATAATACAAACAACAAAGGGCGCTATTCCATACTGCGCGGTGCATTTCTTTACACCAGCGGCCTGATCGCGAAAAAAGATAACCCTGATGTTCAGGTCAAAACGCCGTACGGCTCCATCGGCATTCGCGGCACCTCATTCTGGGGTGGCGATATTGACGGCGAATACGGCATTCTGGTGACGGCAGGGCGCGTCAGCGTCCAGACTGAACGGGGGCGCATTTATGTCGATGAAGGCCATGGCACATCACTACGTTCAGCCACATCCATCCCTGCCCGTTCCTCGGTCTGGGCCGAAGAAAAGATTGGCCGCGCCGTTCAGACGATTGCCCTGAAAACGACGCAGGATACCATGCGCCAGAAAATCGCCGCGCAGGCTGAGGCACAAAAAGATCTGCGCCTGAAACACAAGGAATATCTGCAACAACACAGACAACAGCTGCAACCCAAAGATCCTGGCGCGCCGCAAAGACGCATTGATATTCAGCCCACACGCCCATCCGAACCGGCAAAACCAGACATGCTGCGTAAGGGTGAGGTTGTGAAGCCGCAAGCCCCGCACTCAGCGACGGCGGCAAATCAACCGGCATCAGAGATGACGCAAGAGCAGCAGGATCTGCAGGACAAACTGAACCAGCCATTTACGCCAAAGAAACCAGTTGCTCCGGCAGCACCAGCGGCAAAGAAACCCGTTTCTCCGCAAAAAACAGATGCGTTGCTCAATTCAACCCCGACGAATATCGTGGCCCCGGCCCCAACCCCAACCCCGGTTGAGGAGAAGGTCCCGGAAGCGGCTCCGGTTGATAAGGCCCCCGCCAATGCGCTGGAAGACCCTGAAGACAAGAAAGTTGAATCTCGTGTGCCCAAGGTGGATCTGCCCGTCATGGGCGTCAACGAGGCACAGACGAATGAACTGAAAGAACAGCAGCACATGCAACGCAGACAACCGCTGATGCGCCGCGATCAGCAGCAAAAGCCCGCCAAACGCCCGGAATCAGGTTCATCCAGCGCGTTTTAGAAGGACATCGATATACGTTCTTACATGAAAGAACGGCGGAACCATCGCATAACGGCTATCCGTAATGTCGAATAATTTCCGGCGTATATGCGCAAGGAATTGCTGCGTCATGGATGATGTTCCAGCCAGCCACACCGCTTTCCTGCCCCCTGCGCTCATACACTCTAATGCCTGATCATGCAGGCTCTGCACAATTGCCCGCGAAGAATCCTTATTCCCGGGGACAAACATGTCGGCACCGTTCTTCAGGCCGTATTCATGAAGCAGCGTTTCAGGAATATAGCAACGCCCGTCCCTGACATGAAATGGCAGCGCCCGCATCAACCCCGCCAGCGCATAAGCCTGCGAGATCGCGGCTGCGCCATCTGCCTCGACATCCGGATCGGTTACACCCAACACCAGCCGGGTCAACGGCGCCGAGGTATCCCGAGCGTACCGGGCCAACGACGGCAAATCAGCCGGAGCCTTTCCTTCAAGATCGAATTCGCGCGCCTGCAACAACTGCTCGAACGCGGCCTGCGGCAATTTATATTTTTGAATCGTTTGTGCCAACGGCTGGAGAATTTCATGAGGCGGCATTGCTTGTCCGGCATATATATTATCCAGCGCATCGCGCCACCACTGCAGACGGATCAGACCCAGCGTCGGTTCGGTCACGACCTCGCGCGTTTTGGCGATTTCATGCTGAAACGCCAGCAGCGACCACACAGGCATATGCACGTTTTCCGGATACATCACGCTCAGGAAAAAACGATCCGGATCGCCCTGCCGTGCAATAGTTCCCGCGTAAGGAAGATGGTGTGCCATATATTTATTCTTGTTTAGACTTGCTAAATCCAGCCAGCAGTATAGGTTAACAATGCAGTTTTTAACAGGAGGACATTATGGCTTTTACGTTGCCCGAACTTCCCTACGCGTATGATGCGCTTCAGCCCTTTATGTCGAAAGAAACGCTCGAATTTCACCATGACAAGCACCACAAGGCTTATGTCGATAAAGGGAACGAGCTGATTGCCGGAACCGGCCTTGAAAAATTGTCGCTCGAAGAAGCCATGGTCGCCGCATACAAGGACAAAACCAAAGCGGGCCTGTTTAACCAACTGGGCCAGCATTACAACCATATACATTTCTGGAACTGGATGAAGACAAATGGCGGCGGCAAAAAACTGCCCGGTTCACTGGAAAAGAAAATCAGCGAAGATCTGGGCGGTTACGATAAGTTCCGCGGCGACTTCGTCCAGGCTGGCATCACCCAGTTCGGCTCCGGCTGGGCATGGCTTGCCGTGGATAACAACAGCGGGAAACTGGAAATCCTGAAAACACCGAACGGCGAAAATCCGCTGGTGAATGGCAAAACCCCTATTCTGGGCGTCGATGTCTGGGAACATTCCTATTACATCGATTACCGCAACGCGCGGCAAAAATACCTGGAAGCGTTTGTGGACAGCCTGATCAACTGGGACTATGTTGCCCAACTTTATGAAAAAGGTCCCTTGAAAGTGGCTGCATAACTTTCCCTTTTACCAAGTTCAAAGGCCCCGTTGCGGGGCCTTTTTCTTTG
>JAMHVA010000283.1:0-2337 GCA_035904625.1 Alphaproteobacteria bacterium
TAATCCCCGTGCGGGACGAAGCAGATATCCTGCGAGTCAGGCTTGTCTGCGGTCAGGAGGCCGAGGCGCTGCGCGTGGGCGCGGGTGACGTCCTTGGTCCAACCGCCGATGGGGAAGCGCAGGAATTCGAGCTGGTCCTGCGTTGTCGCAAAGAGGAAATAGCTCTGATCTTTTCCTGAATCATGGGCGCGGCGCAGCTCGGCGCGGCCTTCGGGGCCGATTTCGCGCTTGATGTAATGGCCGGTGGCGAGGCAATCGGCGCCCAGATCGTGCGCGACTTTCATCAGGTCGCGGAATTTGACGGTCTGGTTACAGCGCACGCACGGGATCGGCGTTTCACCGCGCAGGTAAGAGTCGGCGAAATCCTCGATCACGCTGTCTTTGAAATTATTCTCGTAGTTGAGGACGTAATGCGGGAAGCCGCGCGCCTCAGCCACGCGACGGGCATCGTAAATATCCTGACCCGCGCAACAGGCACCTTTTTTCTGCAATGCCGCTCCAAAATCATAAAGTTGCAACGTCACGCCGATGACTTCATAGCCCTGTTCGTGCAGCAGGCTGGCCACCACGGATGAATCAACCCCGCCCGACATGGCGACCACCACGCGGGTATCCTTGGGCGCTTTATCAAAGCCTAGACTGTTAAGGGGCGAATTCATGGGCCGATATATAGAACAAAATGGCCGCATATCCAAGAAATTATTGACATAACGCATAAATATAACCTAGCTAGTCTCATGAGGCACGAAATCGGTCCGATCATTCAGGAAGACAGGGACCCGCAGAAAATTCTGCGGGCGCTGGCGCGTGGCTGCGGCGGGGTGATTGTCGATACGCCCTTGCCCGAAGCCGTGACCCGGGACTTCGAAGCCTGTGTGGCGACGGGCCGCGTTCCCGTCGAACGCATGGAAGAGTCTCCCCCTACGATTCTGGCCGATGAAGCCGCACCCGGTCATGCGCGCTGGTCCTACCAGCAAGAAGGGCTTTCGGAAACGCATCGCTGGCTGATGGATGAATTTAAATGGGCGGCGCAGTCGGGTCTGTGCCGCAAGCCGGAGAAAAATTTCGGCAAGCAAAACATGCTGCGCCTGTGGCTGAATAACGGCCAGTATCTGCCGTGGCATTTTGACCGTACGTTTGTTGAAATATATCCCGACAGCCACACGCATATTGGCGGCAAGGGGCTGAAGGTGGCGGCCCCGCACAGGCCATTGACCCTGACATTCAGTGAAAACCGCACATCCCCTCATCTGTTGATCCCGGGGACGCCGGAAAACCTGCGCGAACAACCGTCCGACAAGGACGTGGCGCGCAAACTGAAGGCCTATCTGCAGGGGCTGGGGGTCGATATTCTGCGGCTGCAACCGGGTCAGACTTTGTTCTTCAATCAAAAATGTCTGCATTCTTCGGCGTCCCATGGCAGCACCCGCCTGCGGGCCGGGATTTTCTGATGTGATTTTCAGGCCTTGGAGGCCTGTTATCTTGCCAAAAACACAAGTTCGAAAATATATGCAGGGCACCATATTGAAACTTTGACCCGGAGCATGAGTTTTTGCTAATCCTGCCTTAAGCAAAAAATGAAATCAGGGAGTAGGCCTTAAAATGTCAGCAAACGATAACAAGACCAAACGCATCAAAACCATCGGCGTATTTTGCTCATCGCGCCTGCAGGAAAACCCGATATACGCGCAGCACGCGGAAGAGGTCGGACGGCTGCTGGGGCAGGCGGGTTTCAATCTGGTCTATGGCGGGGGCACATCCGGCCTGATGGGGGTTGTCGCCAAGGCCGCCCGCGATAACGGCGCCCGGGTTTTCGGCGTGATTACACATGCCTTTAAAAATTCTGCCTATTACGAAGGGCTGGAAGGAACGGAAGAACGCGTTGTCGCACAGCTTCCCACGCGCAAGGCATGGATGATGCGCAAGGCCGATGCGTTTATCACGCTGGGCGGTGGCATTGGCACGCTCGATGAAAAATGGGAAGTCGCGGCGCATAACGATATGCTGATCGCCGCCCGCTCACCGGAGCATCTGAAGCCGATTATCGTCGTCAATACCAACGGTATCTACGACACGGAAAAAACGCTGATGCGGACCCTGATCAGGGAAGGCTTCATCCACGAAGGCCGTGAAAAAATGATCCGCGCCGTCGCAACGCCGGAAGAAGCCATCGAAAAGCTGAAGAAATGGAGCGCCGAAGGCGTGATGCGCGGCATCGATCTGGCCTCGCCCGCGAGAGAACCGGAAGTACATGCCGTCGATGCGCCCCATTATGGTGCGCCCAAACCCTAACTTCCCGTTGGACGGATGAGTCTGAAAAGGTTAAAATTCCTTCGA